>CBDUSM010000027.1:0-9175 GCA_965369825.1 uncultured Bacteroidales bacterium | reverse complement strand
TAATACCTGACACAACGTACACTAAAACCGTAAACCAAATTATAGTCGTAACGGGAGGCATCTTCCTTGTCGTTGCGCAATAACCGGCCCCATCCGTAGTTACTACCGTCCCCTGTAGAAGACCAAAAGGCCAGGTAGGTTCCTGTACCGTTGAAGCCACCGGAGCCGAGGCGTCCGCCGGCTGGCAAGGCGGAAAAGCCATACAAATCAGTGCCGTTACCTCCTGAAAACCAGCCATTTGTTGATTTTAGATTTAATCCTGCATCAAAACCTCTCCAGTTTGATTGATCCCATATAGTGTCACCAACGCCGTACTGGCTGTCAACAGTACCTTCTAATATTTTCAACTCTTCATCAGTAGGGATATGCCATCCGCCGGTTGGCGGACAAATACCCTGTGCACCCTGTGTTGTTGTGTATTGCATCATCTCATCCCATAAGTACAGTCCGCCGTAGGTATCGCAATTGGCAGGGTCGTTTTCATAACAGTATTTTTCGATGGTGCCGTTGTTTTGCTGGTTTTGGCTGCCGTTTATCATAGTTCCTACATTCAGGTTTTCTTTCAACCAACACTGGCTGAATATCTGAACAGTATTGTAGACCTGCCCCTCGTAAGTTACCGTTGGTGTGCCCGGGCAGGGGATGTTATAAGCAAATTGGAAGGTATAGGTTTCGCTGGTTTCAGGGGCATCAGCAATGGCGGATTGGAGTCCGGTTGCATAACCGGTGTATGACATTGTGTCGCCAGGGCTGAAGGGAAAGGTCTGTGTATCTTTAATTCTTTTGAACTGTGGCTCTGTGATCTTGCTTCCTGTGTATTCAAGTGAATTTGTGAGGGCAGAACCGTTCCCGGGGACAAGGATCTTGATAGTGCTGCAGGTTGCTTTCCAATAAGCCGTAAAAAAGAATATTTCTCCACTGCCGGGGGTAAACCGGAATGAATGATAGCCCTTGTCCAGCATCCTCCCTGTGTTGATGACCTGATGCCCTAATATGTCCGTAATCACCAGATTAACCTCCCCCTTTTCAGGAAGATACAAGGTAAGCGTTGTATGGTTTATAACAGGGTTTGGATAGTTTTGGAAGACCCGCAGGTTTTTTTCTTCATTGTTAATTTCTGTTATCCCTGCCTGATAATCGAGTACAAGTATTGTATCGGGCCAATAGAGCACCGTATCGCCCCCCTGTGTACGGTTCATCACTTTGATGCTGTCTAACTGGACGTAAGAGGCGTTGTCAATAGCGGTGAAGATCAATTCAAGCGTAGGTCTTTGGCCAAAAGCACTTATCATCAGTGCAAGTGCCAGGACCGAAAGGAAGATTTTTGTTTTCATAAATTTTGGCATTTTAATGTTGACGCTCTTTCATTTGCCTGTCTGTTTGTAATAAAATATTGAGCCAGAGATTGTAATCTCTAATATTTGGTGCTTTATTTAATAATTATCATTTTTCTGGTTATAACACTATCATCAAAAAGCATTTTGATTGTGTATAATCCGGATTCATAAGCCTCCATTGGAATGGTTATCCTTTGATTTTCGTTTTGCACAGAGATTATATTAAGCAATCTGCCATACTCATCAATTATATATATATCCAGGTTCCCATAAAAAGGAGACATCATATAAATGTATAATTCATTGCTGGTAGGATTTGGATAAAGTCTGACATTGTAAAGGGATTCCAATTCATGTGTCCCGGAATCATCAATTATTGTAACATAAATACTGTCAATGTAAGTGCACCCTTCCTCCTCGGACCTAACCCAAAACAGATAACTGCCAGGTTCGAATTCCTTTCCTATGATCTCATAAAACGGATTTGTTGATCCATCCTGCCAGATATAGCTATCATACCCGTCATAAACACTTAAAAGCAATGTATCCGATAGATTAATTGTAGTATCCTGTCCAAGATATACAAAAGGGAGGGGAATTACTTCAACGTAAATAGAATCAGATGCGTTACAATAGTTCTCGTTTATCACTGCAACCCAGTATAAACCAGTCTCAGTAACCCCCAAATGAGGAAGTGTGGAGCCGTCAGACCATTCGTAGTTTAAATAGCTTTCTCCCGGGCTGATTGTTAAGTTACCGCAAACGACCGTGTCGGGACCCAAGTGTATTTTGAAATTGTTATAGTTATATTTAGCAATAAAAGCATCTACCTTATCAACTTCCGTTAAAGTATCTTGCCCAAAATATGCTGTGTCGTGAAAAATACCGGTTAATACAATATTATCGCAGCCATCTACCTCTATATCTCTATTAGAAATAAGATTTAAATCGTTAGAGAACGAACCTTTAGTGGTAAAAGCATCAATAAAGTTACCCCCAGTATCGAATCGTGAAATAAAACTTATTGAATTATCAGAATAAAAAGAAGAATCCCCAATAGTAAATTCATACTTAAAAGAACCGCCGGTTATCAGTTCAGAGAAGTTATTTGTTATTTCAATTCTATGAAAAACTCCGCGATCACATTCGAATGTTGTATACCATTGATTAATTAATTCGCTGTTATATCCCGATAAGATTAATTCATAGCTTATGTCAGAAGTGGTCGGCGTATCATGGTCAATAATATTGTCATCGTATATTGAAATAGTACTGACACAATACATATTATATTCACTATCAAATATGAAATCATAAATTCTATTATCAGGCAATTGTTTCGTCCAGATATTATTCCCGGGAGCATCACATTTTCTAATAATAGAAGGATTGGGGAATTCGGAATAAATTGTTCCATTATTAAACACCAAATATTCTTCAAAAGTTGCTAAAGAATAAATGTTTCCATTTGGATCAGTAGCTATATCAATGTATTTTAAAATTGGAGTATCAGTAAATCCTATATCTAGCCATAGAAAGTTTAAATCCGCATCAAATTTTGCTAAACTATAAGCAAAAAAACCATTTCCATAAATAGTATCCGAACCGTATGTAACATAATTTGTTTCATAATGAAATGATTGATCTACACCAATATATAGGCCATTGTACCATAAAGCATCTGTATAACAATTATCTTCATGAACTCCTTTAACTTCAGATACAGCTAATAAATTACCTTCCTGATCAAATTTGGCAATAAAAACATCCCAATTTCCGGATGATTCCAAAATAGTATCTGCAATTTTTAGTGTAAAAGTATAATTACCAACTACATAAACATTATTGTTTTCATCGGTCGTCACATGGCACCTGTATACATGACAATTTGATTGAAATCCATGAAAATGCCTTACCCATAATATTTCACCCTTAGGTGATATTTTTACAAGATAAGAATCTTGATTACTCCAACCGTATGTATGTAAAACCGTGTCGCCAATATACAATTCGTCGTAAAAAGAGCCAACACAATACACATTATTGAATTGGTCAAAGGCAGCATCATCCCCAACTTCTGAATCTAAACCTCCGAATGATTCAGCCCATTCCCAGCCTTTATGTTGGGAGTGTGTATCAAAAGAACATAATAGCAGAATTATTGTAGGAATTATGAACCAAAGTTTCATAATATAACATATTAATAATTCATTGATTTTATTGAAAAGTGTGTTTCCAAATTTATGTTTCTAAGCCAGTGCATGCTGGTCGCTAATTAACGAAATAGTGTTTTGTACCAAGTTGATTTACGCAAATGTAATCAAAAATGCGGTGTATTGCAAATATTTAGTGAGCTTAATTTATAAGGATGTCATTTTGATATTAAACAAGTTGGACGAAGCTGTATTCAACCTATTAGTTGACAGTCGGCATTGGAGCAGAGCGATGTCTGCCTCATGTAAATCAGCAGTAGGAAGTTAGCAATACATCGAAAATCGAAAACTGACAATCTCCAAGGTGCCGGTTCCCCCATTGGTGCTGTTTTAAATTTAATTAATTTTCTTTTATCTTGAATTTCTGTATATTATTTAATAATTTTGATTTCTATGAAATTCATTTAATATGTGATGAGTAATATTCGTTATTACATTGTAATTCTTTTTCTGGTTTGTGCAAATTATCCCATGTATTCTCAAGATTTTTGGCAACAGATTAGTTTACCAGATTCAATGGGGATTAATAGCATCTCTCATGGCAAAGACGGGAAATTATATTTAAATGGTAGTGGGGTATACGTATCAGAAGATGAGGGAGCTACTTGGCAATATTTGGGATTAGCCGGCAAATGCGTTTATTGTTCTGCAATTGATTCAATTGGAATTATTTTTGCTGGTGTTGGACCTGGTGGTTATGGTGTACATAAATACTCAGGTGGGGAATGGATTCATGTATTAAGCACTTCTAACGTAGTATCTATACTGATAGACTCAAGGAGTAATGTATTTGCTGGTTCTTGGGATGGAATCTATAAATCCTCAGATTATGGAGAAACATGGAATCATGTCTTAGTTACTTATGGCACCCAACTATTTCATGATATCATTGAAAATGAAAAAGGTATAATTTTTTTGGGATCAAGAGACTTTGTCTTACCAAATTACGGAGGTGTTCACCGTTCTTTGAATAGTGGTGAAGATTGGGAATTGATAGGACTTCAGGGCCGGGATATCACATCATTAGGTTGTGAGTTAAACGGTGACCTTCTTGCTGCAGATAGGTATTATGGCATTTATCGGAGTAAAGATGATGGAATCATATGGGAGAATATATTATCAATTAACGTAACCTCAATATTAATTGACAGATTTGATTATATCTATGCCGGAAGCAATAAATTAGCTGGTCCGCAATGGGGCATGAGATTTTCTGACGACCACGGGGAGAACTGGATTGATATAAGTTCAGGATTACATTTAAATGCCTCAATAACGAGCTTAGCAGTGAACAATAGTGATATTATTTTTCTTACCACAGAAGTACCGGCAACTCTTTACAGGAGCGCTAATCCAATCACATCCGTAGAATCATATAATCAATTTTCATTAACTGAACTTCAATTATTCCCTAATCCTTGTAATGATAGAATAAATATTTGTTTTAAAGAACCAGTATGGAATAATCAAATCGATATTAGCATTTTTAACTTATATGGTGAGTTGATATATAAAAAAACTATAAATCAAGTAAATAACAGTTGTGAGCTTTTAACTGATTGGCTTAATAATGGAGTCTATCTGATCAAAGTGTCAAATAGAAGGGAATCATCTACCTTAAAAATGGTCAAAAGGTAATTTTATGATTAATGAACTGAATCTTATGAATAATTCCTTGAAAAGCACATTTCCTCTAATGTCAGCCTGACTAAAAACCATTAGTTTTTATTGAAATTTGATCGAAAATAAGCTGATTTAAGCGACGTTCAAATAGTTTTACAGTGATTTGTTCAGGGAAACGGCTGTTTTAAAGTGGCTTATTGGGGACCATACATGGTGAGTCCAGGCAAAATTTGAAAAAACTACCATTTTCAAATCCTCCCTAAAAAATCAGCATAGGCCGTCCTACCCAAAATATGACAGAGTATCAATTGAAAAAAATTCTTTTTGAAATTACACAGGTAAAAAACGGCAGAAATAGAAGGCATCGTGCTTTGGTTTGGTTCAACACCAAGAAAAGCGCAGTGGTATCCCCCAGACCACACTGCGTTTGATTCCTAATAATTGGTGGTAGTGGCTACTATTAAAATTTCCCAAAGAATTTTGATATATCAAAATATACATCTTTCTCAATTCCATCAGCAGTCTCAATGTTTAAAATATCATAATGTTTTTTCTTATACTCGCTTAATGATTGCATTTTTATTTTATATCCTGGGTAATTCTCAGCAAGCCATTCATATTCAGTTTTAATTGATTTTACAATTATTGCTTTTTCAAACGATGATCCGTCTCGACCATTAGAATTTGAAGTTGATATATTTTTTGTTGAAGAACATGCAATAAGAAATAAAATACTTATTAGCATTAAGATAATTCTATTTGTCTGTTTCATTTCGTTTATATTGTTTTATTTAATCTTTAATCCAGTCTTCTTGCTATCACTACCAACGTGAGCCTGTGCACAATTAATCCCTGACGCACCGGACAGAAAAGCCGGTTGTCTTATAGTCGAAGTAATTGCTCATCCTGTCGTTACTGTGGAAAATGCGCCTGAACCATGCGTAAGAGCTACTCTCCTCCGTAGATGACCAGAAGTAGGCGTAGTAGTCCAGATTGTAGAAGAAGTTATCGTAGTACCGGAAGCCTCCGGGAAGAGCCGAGAAACTAAACGAATCATCGCCATTGCCATTAAAACTCCACCCTGCTATTGATTTTAAATGGTAAGCTGCATCAAAGCCTCTCCAATATATTTCATCCCATTCCGGATCCCCAACACCATATTGGCTGTCGACTGTACCTTCAAGAATTTTCCATTCCTCATCTGTTGGTATATGCCATCCGTCAGTTGGCGGACAAATACCTTGTACACCTTGCGTTGTTGTGTATTGCATCATCTCATTCCATTGGTACATCCCGCCGAAGCCATCGCAATTGGCAGGATCATTATCATAGCAGTATTTTTCAATGGTGCCATTGTTTTGCTGGTTTTGGTTTCCATTAATCATGATCCCTGCATTCAGGTTCTCCTTCAGCCAGCACTGGCTGAATATCTGAATGGTGTTGTAGACCTGTCCTTCATAAGTAACCGTTGGAGTGCCCGGACAGGGTATGTTAATTGCAAACTGGAAGGAAAAAGCTTCGTTGGCTCCGGGGACGTCAAGCATGCCGGATTGAAGCGTATTTGTATATCCTATGTAGAGCAGCTCATCGCCAGGGCTGAATGAGAAGTTCTGCGTAGCTTCTATTCTCTTGAACAGTGATCCTGTGATCTTGCTTCCTGTGTATTCAAGTGAATTTGTGAGGGCAGAACCGTTCCCGGGGACAAGGATCTTGATAGTGCTGCAGGTTGCTTTCCAATAAGCCGTAAAAAAGAATATTTCTCCACTGCCGGGGGTAAACCGGAATGAATGATAGCCCTTGTCCAGCATCCTCCCTGTGTTGATGACCTGATGCCCTAATATGTCCGTAATCACCAGATTAACCTCCCCCTTTTCAGGAAGATACAAGGTAAGCGTTGTATGGTTTATAACAGGGTTTGGATAGTTTTGGAAGACCCGCAGGTTTTTTTCTTCATTGTTAATTTCTGTTATCCCTGCCTGATAATCGAGTACAAGTATTGTATCGGGCCAATAGAGCACCGTATCGCCCCCCTGTGTACGGTTCATCACTTTGATGCTGTCTAACTGGACGTAAGAGGCGTTGTCAATAGCGGTGAAGATCAATTCAAGCGTAGGTCTTTGGCCAAAAGCACTTATCATCAGTGCAAGTGCCGGAACGGAAAAAAAGATTTTTGTTTTCATACCTTGTCATTAACTATGTTGGGTGTAAGTGCTGTTATAGCGCGTTATTTTTCTTTATTTCTGCCAGATACGATTCAAAATATTTTTTGATTTGTGGCAAAAAGGATTCTATACCAGGATATTCGCTTCGATTATTTTCTGGGTTAGGCGAAGCAATTTATGTATATGCTGCCTCTTCATATTCTTTTAATAAATTCTCAATAAGTTCTTTAACAGAAATGATCTTGTCTATCCGATAAGCACTAGCTCCAGCAAAAGCAAATCCTTCTTCAAGATTTCCCTTTTTGGCATTATTTAATGCAAGAGCTATACAGTAAGGGGCCTTTCTAAAATCACAGGTCCTCAGGCACTTCCAGGGACATTTGAAAGGTTTTTTAATTTCTGCTAAAACATCATCAAGGAACTTATTCTGAATCGCTCTTCCTGGTAATCCCACAGGACTGTCAATTATACCAATATCCCCTTTTTTACATTTTACATAAGCCTCTTTAAATTTTATGGAGGCATCACACTCGTGAGTTGCAACAAATCTGGTTGCCATCTGTACTCCGTCAGCTCCTAACTGCATAACTTTATAAATATCTGCCCCAGTATATATGCCTCCTGCGGCGATTACCGGAATACTTTTATTAAACTGCTGCTCGAAGGGCTTTATTGCATAAACAACATCAGGCAGTATCTTCTCCAGCGCATAATCAGGATTATTAATCTGCTTTTTTCTAAACCCGAGATGCCCACCTGCTAATGGACCCTCAACAACTACAGCATCAGGGACATGATTATAATTCTTTGCCCAAAATTGAAATATAATTTTAGCGGCTCTTGCAGAAGATACTATAGGAACTACCTTAGTTACAACCTCTCTCAACCTATCCGGTGGTAATGTTTTTGGCATCCTTATCGGAAGTCCTGCACCAAGGAAAACAAAATCCACCTCTTCGTCTATAGCTATCAGTGTAAGATCATGAAAATCTGAAAGGGCTACCATTATGTTTACTCCGATGAGCCCATCTGTCAATTTTCTTGCTTTTCTTATTTCTTCTATCAAGACCCTTTTGTTCATTTCTCTGAAATTTGTGGCAAAGTCAGGTCTAACCATACCAATACCAGCAGCACCGATAACTCCAATACCACCTTCATTCGCAACAGCTGAAGCTAAACCTGCTAAAGAAATGCCAACGCTCATTCCTCCTTGAATGATTGGTATTTTAGCCCCATGTTCACCTATTCTTAATTTTGGCATCTTCTTTGAATTCATAACTTATCTACCTTCATTAAATTGTTTCGCCTAACGAATGTATAAACCCAATTGCGTTTATTTAATAACAGAAAGTAAATGTAGGCAATATATTTTTATATCAAGCCTTTCTCAATATATAAATGATGGATTTATTGATGCCAGCTATTTTCATGATCTCTTTTGATTAACGGTTGGGGGACTGGCCTGTGAAAACCTGCCTGCAGGGTGTTTTTATATTGAAAATTATTCTGTGCTTGGTTCCGCAAGGATTAGGGCATGATGATCAGTTTTCCGGATCGTTCAAAACTACCGCTCCTGAAATTGTAAAAATAAACGCCCGGAGAAAGTTCATCTGCTTCAAACGATATGCTGTGTGCCCCTGCATGTTGCTCCTCCTCCATGATCGTCTGTATATTTCGGCCATTCAGGTCAAATATTTTTATGGTAACCTCACCGGGTTCTTCTAAGAAATAGCTGAATTGAGTGTTGGAACTAAATGGATTTGGGATCAATTTTAAATCGGCACCATTATGATCTGTTGATCCTTTATCGGTAGTTACTGTCTCATCAAAGTACTCTAAG
>CBDUSM010000026.1:0-9224 GCA_965369825.1 uncultured Bacteroidales bacterium | reverse complement strand
ATGAGTAACAAAAATTTGGTGTTTCTAAAAAAGAAAAACTAAAGCAAATTAAAACCAATGTCGACACACTTACGTTAACAGCAACACCTATTCCGCGAACCTTGCAGTTTTCTCTTATGGGAGCCAGGGATTTCTCCGTAATCAACACAGCACCTCCAAACAGATACCCCATTCAAACGGAATTATGTACGTTAAATGAAGAGATAATACGCGATGCCATCAATTATGAAATATCAAGGGGCGGTCAGGTTTATTTTGTGAATAACCGTGTGCAAAATATTCCCGAAGTAGCGGCTATGATTGAACGATTTGTTCCGGGTATCACAATAGGAATCGCCCACGGCCAGATGGATGGCCATAGATTGGAAAAAACAATGCTCGATTTTATTGATGGTTATTATGATGTGCTGTTAGCTACCACCATCATTGAATCCGGGCTCGATATTCCCAATGTCAATACCATTATTATTAATCAGGCTCAGAACTACGGACTGAGCGATTTGCATCAGCTCAGAGGAAGGGTGGGGCGATCTAATAAAAAAGCATTTTGTTATCTGTTGACTCCTCCAAGGGCTGTTTTGTCGAAGGAAGCAAGCAAAAGGTTGAAAGCAATTGAGGAATTTTCAGAGCTTGGCAGTGGCTTTAATATTGCAATGCGTGACCTGGATATCAGGGGGGCAGGAAATATTCTTGGCGCCGAGCAAAGCGGGTTTATCTCGGAAATAGGATTTGAAATGTACCAGAAAATTCTGGATGAAGCCGTCTATGAATTAAAAATAAACGAATTTTCTGGCCTTTTTGAAAAAGAAAAAAAATCGGAATATGCTAAGGAGTGCCAGATAGAAACCGATATGGAGCTTCTATTGCCTGACGATTATGTTACGAATATTTCCGAACGTTTAAGCCTTTACAAAGAACTCGATAGCATTGAAACAGATGAAGAGTTAATAAATTTTCAGAGCCGGATTATCGATCGCTTTGGCCCAATTCCTAAGCAAACGGATGAATTGATTAACACAATCAGGTTGCGATGGATTGGAAAAAAAATTGGATTGGAAAAGATTGTGTTAAAATCAAATCAACTAATCGGTTATTTCGTCAGTGATCAGGAATCTTTGTATTTCCAGTCGAAGGTTTTTTCTGATATAATAAAGTATGTGCAAGATAACCCCCGGTGTTGCCAGATGCGGGAAAAAAGAGATAAATTGACCATTGCATTTCAGCACATAAAAAATATTCATAACGCTAATGAAGCAATATCACCACTGATAGAAATGTAAATATTTTTCTTATTAATATTACATAGTACTCCATTAATTACTAAATTTGTATTTATAAATCCCAAACATTAATATTTATAATAACTAACATTTAATATCATGAAAAAATTTTTACTAATGCTTCCTTTTTTGTTTTTAGGTTCCCTTTATGCCCAGAATTGTTCTGACCTGTTTTTCTCGGAGTATGTAGAGGGTTCAGGCAATAATAAAACCCTTGAAATTTATAACCCTACCTCCGAAACTGTAGATTTAGGGCAATATGTGATCAAAAGATATTCCAATGGCAGCCCTGTGCCCACCGAAGAATTGCCTTTGGAAGGAACCATTGGCCCTGGAGATGCCTTTGTTATTACAAACGGGCAAACCGACTCTGTTTGGGTAGGTAGTTATTGGTCAGTGCCAATTGATCCTGTGTTATACGCCCTGGGTGACTTTCATTGTTCAGGAGATTATCCGACTCCTATGTATTTTAATGGCGATGATGCATTAACTTTAGAGAAAGTTACGGGTGGAGTAGTGGATATATTCGGAAAGACGTTCGATGATCCCGGCCCTAATGGATGGAATGATATCCCGCCTTACTATTATGCAGGAGATGACTGGTGGACGTCATGGTCAAAAGACCAGACTCTTATCCGTAAACCTGGTGTTACACAAGGTGTTAGTGATAACCCCGAAATTTTTATGGTTAATATGGAATGGGATTCAATACCCAAAGATACCTGGGATAGCCTGGGGTTCCATACCTGTGACTGCCACGCATCTTTTATTGGTGAACTAACTGCTAATGTGGATGTTACCTATTATCCAAATCCATTGATTGGTAATGAGTTGAAGATTAAAGCATCTGAACCGATCGAAGCAATTGAAATTATTTCATTTCTTGGCCGCCGTGTTTTGTATCAGGCGAATTTGCATAGAAATGAATTTATGATTATTGATATACCAGACTTAGAAAATGGAATATTTTTGGTCAAAGTTCTTTTCGAAAACAATCGTTTTGTTGTCAGTAAAATTATTGTTGAGTAAAGGATTTGCCTTTCTTTTGCATTTTGCTTCTTTTGCCCGCACTAATTCTGTTTTTTAGGTAAAATTGATTTTTTTTCAAATGAAACAAATTCTTCTTCTTTTTCTTTTTGCCCTGGTTTCTGTATTTCTTTATGCACAGAAAGGTGTGATTAAGGGTACCGTTAGAGATATCAATACAGGTGAAACACTTATTGGAGTTAACGTTGTTTATGCACCTGGTAAGGGTACGGTTACGGATATCGATGGGAAATATTCGTTAGAACTGGATTATGGCGATTATACATTAACCATATCGTACGTAGGCTACGTTACACTGAATCCTTCCATAGTAATAAAATCAAGCTTGACAATAATGAATTTTGAATTGAATACCGTTACCCTGTCTGAAGTGGAGGTTGTGAGCGATATGGCCAAAACACGTGAAACACCGGTGGCATTCAGTACCATTGATCCTATTAAGATCCAGGAAGAACTTGCTTCTCAGGATATCCCTATGATTTTAAATTCAACACCCGGAGTTTATGCCACCCAACAGGGTGGTGGTGATGGTGATGCCAGGATCAATATCAGGGGGTTTAACCAACGCAATGTCGCTGTGATGATTGATGGCATTCCGGTGAACGATATGGAAAACGGATGGGTTTATTGGTCAAATTGGTTTGGCCTGGACCTGGTAACGCAACGTATTCAGGTACAACGTGGCCTCGGTTCCTCTAAGCTGGCATTGCCATCAGTAGGCGGAACCATGAATATCATAACCAAAGGTATCCAGAGTAAAAAACAGTTCCGTATCAAACAGGAAGTTGGAAATGATGGCTTTTTGAGAACATCCTTTGGACTATCGAGCGGTAAGTTGAATGGTGGGTGGGGCATTACAGCGGCCGGGTCGTATAAAACCGGTAAAGGCTGGGTTGACCGCACTTTTACAGATGGGTGGTTTTACTACCTGAAAGTGGATAAAGAGCTTGGGAATCATATAGTTAGTCTGTCAGCTATGGGAGCCCCACAGCAACACGGACAAAGAAGATACACAAAGCCAATAGCCACTTATGATCATGCTTTTGCCGGGGAGGTAGGTATTACGGAAACGCCGGGGCAATATTTTAATACCAGGTATATTGATACAATTAGTATGGTAGATAATGGATTAAGGTATAATCCGGATTGGGGTACATATGTGAATGAGAATGGGGAGGAAATTACCCTGAATGATAAGAAAAATTATTACCACAAACCACAGTTTACCATCAGAGACTTCTGGAATGTTAGCGAAAAACTCTATCTTTCAAATATTTTATACCTGTCAATGGGTAATGGAGGAGGAACATCAACAAAGAATTCAATTAAGGCAATCGAGGGGGATTACACTGAAAGTGGACAAATTAATTTTCAGAAATTTTACGATATGAACAGAAAGTATATAAAATCCTTTCAGTATATCAGATCAAATATAAATAACCATTTTTGGTTTGGACTGTTATCAACAGCTAATTATCAAATAAATGACATCCTTACCTTGTCGGGAGGAATTGACCTGAGAAGATACAAGGGGGAACATTATGAAGAAGCCTATGACTTGCTGGGAGGTGATTATTTACTTGATAATGGTAATTCTAATAGGAGTATCAAGGAACAATTAAGGGTAGGGGATAAAATCAATTATCATAATGACGGTATCGTTCAATGGGGCGGACTTTTTGGCCAACTTGAGTATAAAAAAAATAACCTTTCCGCTTTTGTAAATATTACAGGGGCTTATAGCGGTTTTAAAAAGATTGACTATTTCAAACCCATGGTTCTGTCAGTTGACGATACTACTTTCAAAATAGGCTATGATACTGTAATAGAATATAATGGGGTAACGTATGATAGAAATTCGCCCGGGCGTGAATTCCAGGAGTCTGACTGGAAATGGATTCCGGGGTTTACCATAAAAGTTGGTGCTAACTACAATATCAGTGCAAGTTCAAATATTTTTCTCAACATGGGTTATTTGTCGAAAGCACCACGGTTTAATAATGTTTTTGACAGGTACTCTATCGACCTTTTGCGGGAAATAGAAAATGAATTTGTAAAAGCCCTTGAAATTGGCTATTCTTTTGCCCGACATAAATTAGCCATCAATGCGAATGGCTATTTAACAAAATGGGAGAACAAACCCGGGAAGCCGGTGAGTGTCCCTCTTAGCAATGACGAACTTGGGTATGGTAATATTCAGGGTATGGATGCTTTTCATAAAGGAATTGAATTTGATTTTGCTTATGTGATCCTCCCAAACCTCGACCTGCAAGGTCTGTTTTCACTGGGCGATTGGCGTTGGACATCAGAAGACTCTGTTAGGTTATATAATGACAATCAGCAACTCGTAGGTACAGAATATTTTAATGCAAAAGGTGTCCATGTGGGCGATGCTGCACAAACACAAGTTGGTCTCAGCCTTAGGTATGAACCATTGGACGACTTATATCTTTCGGGAAGAGTAACCTATTTTGACCGGTATTATTCCGAATTCAATCCTTTTGATCTTAATCCTGATACACATCCGGACTCCTTCGATGAAGATGGAAATCCTGTTGATGCATGGGAAACACCGGATTATTTTGTTGTGAATTTCAATGCCGGTTACAAGTTTACTTTTGGGAATGTTAAATTAGCCCTAAGGGCAAGTGTGATTAATTTGTTAAATGAGAAATACATCTCCGATGCCAGGGATAATGACAGCTACTCAGTATCTACGAACTCCCATGATGCAAAATCAGCAGGTGTCTTTTTAGCCATGGGAAGGCGATTTAATACATCATTGACCATCTCTTTCTGATCGGATTCAAGCAAAAAACAGTTAAGTAATAAACTAATAATCAATAAATAACAACTACAAAGATGAAAAATAGTATACTATTAATTTTATTATTCCTGAGTGGAATTTACCTTAATGCACAACCTACGGGTTATTATAATGGTACGGAAGGGGAAGATGGAGAAGAGTTAAAAAGCACCCTTCACCAGATTATTGACCAACATACCGTGTTTTCGTATTTTAGTACAAAATCGGTTTTAAAATTTTCGGATGCCGATCCTGATAATTCTTCTCATGTAATATTGGTTTATACCGGCCGGTCTCAGGACAATAATGATTACGGCACTGGCGGCAACCAGATCAACAGGGAACACGTGTGGGCAAAATCTCATGGAAATTTTGATGAGGTGTATCCCATGTATAGTGATGTGCATAACCTTAAACCTTGCGATTGTTCGGTGAATCAGGATAAAGGTAACAAGGATTTCGACAATGGAGGGACCCAGCATACTGAAGCAACCGGTTGTTATTATACTACTTATACCTGGGAAGCCCGCGATGAAGTTAAAGGCGATATTGCCAGAATAATTTTTTACATGTCAGTCAGGTATGAAGGTGATAATGGCGAAATTGATCTCGAAGTAGTTGATGCCGTAAATACGTACCCATATCCTGAACATGGTAAATTGTCCACCTTGCTGGAGTGGAATCTTCAGGACCCTCCCGATGAGTTTGAAATAAACCGGAACAACGTAATATTTGCATGGCAGAAAAACAGAAACCCATTTGTCGATAACCCTGAGTTTGCACAGCTTATTTGGGGTGGAGAAATTGCCAGCCCTTTGAAAATAGGTGATGTAACTATGAATCCCGCTCAACCCACTGCTGAAATTCCTGTTACTATTAGTTGTGATATTATTAGCTCTGAAATAGATATTGTTGAGGTAACTTTATATTGGGGGCTGGCCTGGAATAACTTAACAAATGAAGTGGAGATGATTTCAACCGGTGGGCATTATAATGCTGAAATCCCTGGCCAGGCTGAAGGGACAACCGTGTTTTATAAAATTGAAGCCGTTGACGGGATGAACTCATGTAATACGGTGACTTATAATTATTACGTTCCGGAAATATTTAACGGAACCATCACCAGTATTTTTGATATTCAAGGGCAGCAGAGCAGCTCGCCGTATGATAGCCTGGTGGTTAGCACAACAGGTGTTGTTACAGGAAATTTCGGCAACAATTATTTCATACAAAATGGATTTGGTGAATGGAACGGGCTGTTTTGTTATGATCCGGGCAGGAATCCGGAAGTTGGTGACAGCTTAGTGTTGACTGGCACAATAGATGAGTATTATGAATTAACTGAAATAAAGGATATTTCAGGTTACTACCGTATATCCACCGGCCACACATTGCCTGCTCATGCCATAATAAACACCGGTGATGCAGGCGAGCCGTATGAATCTGTATTAATAAAAGTATTAAATGCAACATGTACCGATGCTAATTACCAGGCCAATTATTACATGTGGAAAGTAAACGATGGAACTGGAACCCTGTTGATACATAATTCACCCATATTTGAATATGAACCGGTTGAAGGAGATGCCTACAATATTTCAGGCCCTCTAAATTACGACTTTGACGAATGGAAAATTGAACTGAGGTCGGAGGAGGATGTTCAGCCCGGAGAGGATAATATCTCACCAACCATAGAAAGTATAGCTGCAATCACAAATTCAATCATTAAGATTTCATTCTCTGAAGATGTTGATGAGGCCACTGCTGAAACTGTTGCAAATTATTCAATCAACAATGATATTACCGTTTTAGAAGCAAATCTCCATAGCATCGTTAAATCAGATGTATACCTGACGGTTTCGGAGATGGAAGATGAAGAATATGAGGCATCAGTTCAAAATGTGGAAGACCTGAGTGGAAACGTAATGGACCCGGTAACCATCCCATTTACAAATGCAAGCAGCATTGGTGACGATTTATTGATTAAAGACATAAACCTGTTTCCTAACCCTGCCAACAATAACCTGAACCTGGAATTCGTTTGCCGGAATACAAGTGCTGTTCACATAAAAATTTCAGATTTAATGGGGAATGAAGTTTTTGAGAAAGGTGCTGAAGCAACCATTGGAGAAAATTCTTTTCAAGTGAATGTTAGCGGTTTTTCAACCGGTTTTTATATTGTAAGTGTTAAATTCAGTGATCATATGCCTGTCTATTTGAAGTTTCTTAAAAAGTAATCAGGTACTGTCAGGTGTAACACCGGACAGCCAGGGTAAATGGTGATGTCAGGTGTTACATTTGACAGCCAGGGTAAATGGTGATGTCAGGTGTTACACCTGACAGCAAGTGTTAATTTTTAAAAATTATAGCCGTGTCCGACAGTTTAGTCATTATACCAACATACAACGAAAAAGAAAACATTGAGAAGATCATCCGAAAGGTGTTTTCACTTGAAAAAGAGTTTAATGTCCTTATTGTTGAAGATAATTCACCGGATGGTACAGCAGCAATTGTGAAAAGTTTATTCAGCGAATTTCCTGATCGCCTGTTTATTGAAGAGAGAAAGGGGAAATTGGGCCTGGGAACTGCCTATATCCATGGATTTAAATGGGCGTTGAAAAAGGGGTATGAGTATATATTTGAGATGGATGCTGATTTCTCCCATAACCCTGATGACCTGCTCAGGTTATATGATGCTTGTTCCAATCAGGGGGCCGATGTTGCTATTGGTTCCAGGTATATAAACGGAGTAAATGTCGTTAACTGGCCTATGGGCAGGGTGTTAATGTCGTACTATGCATCGGCTTATGTGCGGCTCATCACCCGTATGAAAATCAGAGATACAACTGCCGGGTTTAAATGTTACACAAGGAAGGTCCTTGAAGCCATCAATCTGGATAAAATAAAATTTGTAGGGTATGCATTCCAGATAGAAATGAAATATACTGCCTGGAAACTAGGTTTCCGGGTAATGGAAGTTCCTATCATATTTACCGATCGTACCGAAGGGATTTCTAAAATGAGTTCGGGAATATTCAAAGAGGCCATTTTCGGAGTGATCAATCTTCGATGTATGAATATTAAGAAACTGCATCGTAAGGAATAGGATAAATGAACAGACCGTACCATATCATCAATGCCAGGATCATAAATGAAGGGGAAATCTTTCGCGGCGAACTTATCATTAAAAACAACAGGATAGATAAAATAATCAAGGGGCAAAGTGGGAAAGTTGAAGATGCTGCTGAGGTCATTGATGTTAACGGAAAGTACCTGTTACCCGGAGTTATTGACGATCAGGTGCATTTTCGTGACCCCGGATTGACGCATAAAGCTGATTTATATTCGGAGAGCAAGGCTGCAGTTGCTGGGGGGATCACCTCTTATATGGATATGCCTAATACTATTCCTCCCGTTTTAACCCAGGATTTACTGGAAGAGAAATACAGACTCGCTGCGCAAAAGTCGCTGGCTAACTACTCCTTTTACATGGGGGCATCAAATGATAACATTGATGAGATTATCAAAACAGACCCTCTCAATGTATGTGGTGTAAAAGTATTTATGGGCGCATCAACCGGTAATATGCTTGTAGATGACCCCGATGCATTGAATGATATTTTCTCCAGGAGTAACCTGTTGGTGGCTGTACATTGCGAAGATGAAGATACCATCAGGCAAAACCTGCTGCTTGCCATGGAAAAATATGACGAGGATGTACCCATCGAAATGCATCCTGTTATCCGAAGTGAAGAAGCGTGTTATAAATCATCTTCCCTGGCTGTTAAACTGGCACAAAGATACAACACACGTCTGCATATCCTGCACCTTTCAACAGCCCGTGAACTGGACCTGTTTGACAATAAAATATCATTAGACAAAAAGAGAATAACTGCCGAGGTTTGTGTACATCATTTATGGTTTTCAGATGAGGATTATAAGAAAAAGGGAACACGCATCAAATGGAATCCAGCAATTAAAACACTCAAAGATAAAGAAGGATTAATAGAGGGTTTGTTAAATGGCAAGATTGATGTTATTGCCACTGATCATGCGCCGCATGCTGAATCAGAAAAAGATATTGAATATGA
>CBDUSM010000025.1:0-9346 GCA_965369825.1 uncultured Bacteroidales bacterium | reverse complement strand
CAAATAGGCATTTTCGGCTTGTAGTAAATCGAAGGTAACCGCAGTTCCAAACTCTTTTCTGATCTTTTCATAGGTGTACCTGTCGCTGGATAATTGTAATAATTTTTCCAGAACTTCCAATTTTTCATTCTCAACCAGCGACTTGTAATAGGATAGTATAATTCCCTGCAGAGTATTCTCAACAACCATTACCACAAGTCCCCCGGAAAGAGCATAAACATCACTCAGCTTGCTTTTTGTTATTTTCACTGCTAATCCGTTGAAGAGAGTCCATTGTAAATTGATATTGGGCGACACAGAATTAGAAAAATATTTTCCCGTATTATCATCACGGTAAGTATTAAATTGATTGATTCCCAATGAAATTGAAGGATACCTGCCTGCCATTCCCCATGAATCATTATTTTCGGCTATCGCCAAATCTTTTTTATAGATCCTGATCTGGTAATTGTTTTCCAATCCTGTTTGCAATGCACCAGCAAGGGATAGCTCTTCCTGAGCGAACCCCGAGATAACGAGGCATACAGAAAGGAGCATAAATAGAAAATTATATTTAATATTCATTACGGGTTTATTAGAAATAAATTTATTCAATTCGTTTTTTACTATTTTTTACAGCAGTCTCAACACTTTCGTTTGAAACATGTTTTCCTGTAAAGACCCATATCGCTTTCACTTTAAGATCGTTCAATACCAGTATGATTGCCGGGAAGAAAATAAGGATAAAAGCGGTTCCGAATAATATGCCATACGCCAGGGCAACAGCCATTGGTTTAAGGAATTGTGCCTGGAAACTTTTCTCGAGAATAATTGGATATAAGCCGATGGTTGTTGTCAGCGTAGTAAGAATGATGGGCCGGAATCTTGCCAACCCCGCATTATACACAGCTTCTTTTACTGACATATTTTCGAGCAGATTTGAATTGTATTTTTGTAAAAATATTACGGCATCATTAATAATTACTCCTGTTAGTGCTACCATTCCCCAGGCACTTAACATTGAAACCGGTAGGTTCTCTATTCCATGGCCCCATATAGAACCAAGCCATCCTAATGGAATCATCAGTAAGATGATGAGAGCCTGTGTAAAAGACCTGAAGTGAATCGTAATAACCAGGATAATAAGAAAGAAAGCAATCTGAAAATAGCTCATCATTTCTCCTGTTGCTTCATCTGAAGCTCTTCTTTGGCCCTGGTATTCTATCCTGACGCCCGGATATTTTGCCTGTAACTGGGGTAATATATTTTGTTTGATGTTTTCCAGAATTGGTGGTACCGGTTCTAAAGGGTCAACAAGGTCAGCAAATACCCTGATCTCTCTCGAACCATTAAATCGCTGAATATTCACCGGGCCACGTTCTATTTTGTATGTTGCCAGTTCTGCAAGTGGAAACTCCCCCCTTGGGGTTTTGATTGTCATAGATTCAAGCTGCCCAAGATTCATCCTGTCAGTTTTAGGGTACCGGACCCATACCCTTAATTCGTCCTTTCCTTTTTGTAACCGCTGGGCCTGCCCGCCAAAAAACCCTTGTCGTACCTGGTTGCTAATGCTTGCCTGATTAAGGCCAAGGAAATATGCTTTTGGTTTCAACTCTAACCGGATCTCACGTTTCCCGAGTGCGTTGTTGTCGCTAATGTTATTTAGTTGTGGTATCTTTTCCATTCCCTCAATCAGGAAATCCCTGGCACTGCTAAGCTCTGCAAGATTTTTACCCAGCAGGCTGAGTGATACCGGCCTTCCAAATGTATTTCGTCCGGCTATTGTGAATTTTTCAGCCTCAGGGATTTCTCCAACCTTTTCACGGACTTTTTGTACAATATCATAGCTGGTAACCGCGGCCCCTTCCAGATTTCTTAGCAAAACAAAAATATTTCCGGCATGGGCTCCTGTTTCCTGACCGGAAAATGCTCCACCTGTTGAAACAAAAGTATAATTGATGTAATGCACTGTATCCTGATATTCTACCATTAATTCACGATCTACCTGCCAGATACTTTCATCAATATTATTAAGATGTTCAAGGGTTGTCTGTTCACCTGTTCCGGGTGTGAAAGCAATATCAACTGTAAATTGATCAAAAGGAATAGCGGGGAAAAAGGTTGATTTAATAATTCCTCCCCCAAACAAACCAACGGTAACCATAATTAGAAAAACAGGGAAAGCTACCATTACCCACTTCCATCGGATGATTCTTACTAATAATGCGCCATAGATTCGTAGTTTCATGAAATTAACAAATCTATCCAGCGTACGCCTGATTTTTGCTCCAATGGAAGTTCCGGTTTTTGGCCGTAAAATAAATTTATTTCCAACATGGCCGGGTAGAACGAAGAAAGCTTCAAAAAGTGAAAAAATCAAACTGGCAATCACCACGAATGCCATCTCATATAAGAACTCCATTCGCCCTTTCTTCAGAAAAAGCAACGGGGAAAATGCGATCACCGTTGTTGCGACCGATGTAAGAACTGCGGGCATTACTTCCATTGTGCCATCTACAGCAGCACGGGCAGGGCTTTTACCATTCTCAAAATGAGTATAAATATTTTCTGCAATAACAATCCCATCATCCACCAGAATTCCAATCACCAGGATCATTCCAAAAACAGACATCATGTTAATGGTAATACCATATAAATTGGCAGCGATGAACATGGCCAGGAAAGAAGCCGGAATACCCCAGGCTACCCAAAATGATAACCTCAGACTCAGAAATAATCCTAATGCTACGAGCACCAACAACAATCCAATACCCCCATTACTGTATAATAGCTGAAGCCGGGCTTGTAACATCTCCATAAAGTTATAGGTTATATGAAGAGAAACAACATCATGCGTATTATTAAAATCCTCAACGTAATCTTCTAAAAAGGTTGATATTTCAGCCAAATCTTCTTCAGGAAGTTTCATTACCCGAATAGATATTGACCTTTTTCCATTCATGTATGAGCTTCCTGAAACATCAGCAAACTGAAGAAAAACTTTTCCAACATCCCTGATCCTTAAATAACTCCCGTCATCGTTTGCCTTGATAATAATATCACTGATTACATCAGGATCAACACTTCTCGATCGTAAACGGATAAGCACCTCTTCTCTGTCCGATCGTATCATCCCGGCTGAGATATCGCGGTTGTTGGAAGAGATTGCTCTAACAATTTCGTCAAAAGTAAGGTTATACCTTAGTAATGTTTCTTCAGGTACCTCTACCGATAACTCCAGGGGTGGGTACCCACTGAGGCTGACCTGAGAAACGATACCGGAATTCATCAGCTCATCTTCAATTGTACTGGCAATGGTTTTTAAAGTTAACAGGTCAACATCGCCAATTAACCCCATATACAATGCCATCGTAAGGCTTCTTCCCTTAAATACGACAGGCCTCTCAGCATCAACGGGAAATGAACTGATACCGTCAATAGAGTTTTTTACATCTTGCAGTGTCTCGTCAAGGTTATATTCCCCCGTTGTAGTAATTCTAACAATAGCAAAATTTTCTGAGGAAGTTGAGTTAATCTCTTTAATTCCAACAATTCCCCTGACTGCCTCTTCAAGCCTGGCCGTAATACCTTCTTCCATTTCTTTAGGGGAGGCGCCGGGATAGACAACGGATATAGTAATCTCACGTGAAGTTCTTTCGGGGAAAAACGAGTACTTCATATTTAATATGCTTACAACTCCCCCGATAAGCAGTACTGCTATTATTATATTAGCATAAAAAGGGTATTTTACAAATAAGGAGATAGCTTTTCTCATAAGTTCATCTTATTTGATAATTATTACTTTTGAATTCTCGATGGCATGGATCAATGGTTCAACTACCACCTCAGTTCCTTCTTTCAGGCCGGAAAAAACAATAGTTTCCTGATTGGTTTTATGGATGTCAATTGTACGTTTTTTTAACAAACTGTCTTCAACAATAAAAACCTGGTCCACATTGAAGACTGCATTACGAGGCATAATCATGGTGTTTTCAAGGTTATCGCCAGGAAATATAGCTTTTAAATATTGGCCTTGATACAGTGGATTATTTTTAGATGGTTCAAGCGAAACAAATACATTAATCGATTGAGTGCCAGGGTCAACAAAGTCTGAAATTCTTACCACTATACCTGTCCATTCATGCCCTTCATGGGATACCACCTTAACCTTATCACCAAGCCTTATCCACCTGATGTTTTTGATTTCTATTGGCACCTCTAATTCAAGCTTATCGGTACGAATAATGTTTGCCAACCTGCTTCCCGGGTTGGCCACTGCACCCACTTCTAGATAAACCTGGGTAAAAGAGCCATCAAAAGGTGCATAAATAGAATATTTTTTAAACCGTTCCTCTTCGCTTTGGATAGAATAATAATCACTCAGAATATTTCTGCTCGCTAAAAATATTTTTTCCTGGTTTGAGTTCACGCCAGGAAGATCGGGTAATGGTTTTTTTATATCAATGCTATTAAAAAAGTCAACCCATTTAGCATAATTTTCAGAAAAGTCGACCTTGAAATCAGGGAGTATATTGGCAATAGAAGTCAGGAAGCGGCTCTTGCGCGATTGCAGGTTAAAGTAAGCCTCTTTGTCGTAGATCCGTACCAGCAAATCCCCTTTTTTAAATGATTGCCCTTTTTTGAAGTGAATGTTTCCGGCAAGGATCTTTCCCTGGACTTCCGAACTGATATCCACATACTGCAGAGATGTAAGCCTTCCGGTTGCCTCTACATAAACATTGGTATGCTCATATAATACAGTAGCTGTATTAACAAACCTTTTTTGTTCCTGCAGAGGTTTTTCCTGCGGGGGTTCTTTAAGGCTGTTCAGGTACTCCATTGTAAAATAACCGGCAGCGGTGATAAATAAAATAATGATAACGATAATAATTCTACGTTTAAGCATTTTTATAGTATTATGTTGTGTTTTTTTTGTGTGATCCTTTGCGAAGTACTTGATGCAACTTAGTGGTTAACTAAAATCTCAATTCTTGATTCGCATTATTTAGTTAAAAATGAAACGGTTGGCAAAAGTAGTGATTTTTTCTTATTTTTGACGCTCGACGACACCCTGCCAAAATTGTAAAATATGTCAAAAAAAAGAAAGATCCCTCACACGTATGCTATTATTTTTTATATCATCATCATTGCTGCGGCTCTAACATGGGTAATTCCCGGAGGAGAATATGTTGCAGTAGTTGCTGATGTTGATGGCCGGGTGGAAAAAGAGATGGTTTTTCAGCAGGTTGAGAGTAACCCCCAGACCTGGCAAATTTTCGCAGCATTATTTAAAGGGTTTGAGCGTCAGGCGGGGATTATTGTTTTTATTTTGATGATTGGCGGCGCATTTTGGATTCTGAATGCCAGTAAGGCGATTGATGTTGGTATTCTTTCTTTCCTGAAATTTACGAGGAAGCTTGAGAGATATAAATTATTCAGGGTTATGGGAGTTGATAATATTGTGATTACCCTGGTCATGGTATTATTTAGCATTTTTGGTGCTGTATTTGGGATGAGTGAAGAAACCATTGCTTTCATCATCATTATGGTTCCTCTATCTATTACCATGGGTTATGATTCTATTGTTGGTGTTTCTATGTGTTTTGTTGCAGCTGGCCTTGGCTTTGCAGGAGCTGTTTTGAATCCATTTACCATTGGTATTGCCCAGGGGATCGCCGAACTTCCTCTTTTCTCCGGTTTTGAATACAGGTTATTTAGCTGGCTGATAATCAATGTAGTAGGAATAGGTTATGTGCTTCGGTATGCCAAAAGAGTTAAGAAAGATCCATCAAAATCACCTGTTTACCAGAATGACACTTTTTGGAGGGAAAAGGGGAAAGTTGATCTTGACACAATTGAGTTTAAGACAACCATAAGTGCCTGGGTAGTGTATGGGATTATCCTGGCAGCGTTGATTATTTTTTCAGTTATTTATCCGATGACAGAGATGAAAATTGGAAATGCTTCCATGATCTTACCCATGCTACCAATCTCAACAATCCTGTTTGCTATAAGTGGTCCGATTAATTTAAGAAAATCGTCTCATTTTTTTGTTTTATCGTTGCTGTTATACACTATTTTATTTTTGATTATTGGCGTGATGGGTTATGGGTGGTATATTATGGAAATTGCCACCTTGTTTTTTGCTATGGGGATATTTTCCGGGGTTGCCATGGGATATAGTGCCAATACAAACGTTAAATTGTTTTTGGAAGGAGTTAGAGATATAGTTTCTGCAGCACTGGTGGTTGGTTTGGCAGGTGGCATTATCATTATTTTGGAAGATGGAAGGGTAATAGATTCTATCTTGCACAGCATGGCGAATGCCATGAAAGATGTGGGGCAAGTTGGCGCTGTGGGCATCATGTATATTATCCAAACTGTTATTAATATTGTAATTCCATCCGGTTCGGCTAAGGCTGCACTAACAATGCCCATTATGGCCCCTTTTTCCGATTTGATTGGACTCTCCCGGCAGGCCACTGTGATGGCATTTCAGTTTGGGGATGGATTTACCAATATGATTACCCCCACCTCTGGTGTGTTAATTGGTGTATTGGGTGTTGCAAAAATTCCCTATGACAAATGGGTCAGGTGGATAACTCCTTTGATGGTCATTTTGATGATCCTGGGATTTTTATTGCTGATACCAACCGTAACGATCCAATTGAGTGGTTTTTGACGGTGAATATTTGAAAATCTTAATTTAATATTCGATATTTATTTTCTTGAATCAATCAATATCTCCAGTATTCTGATCCCACAATCTGAAATAACGGTTCCCGGCCCAAAGATGGCGATAACACCGGTTTTATATAGAAAATCATAATCCTGAGGGGGAATTACTCCACCAACAATGATCATAATATCTTCACGCCCCAGTTTTTTAAGTTCTTCGAAAAGTTGCGGGACAAGTGTTTTGTGACCGGCAGCAAGACTGGAAACACCAAGGATATGAACATCATTTTCAACTGCCTGGCGAGCAGCTTCTTCCGGGGTCTGGAACAAGGGGCCAATGTCAACATCAAAGCCAATATCAGCAAATCCGGTGGCAACAACCTTGGCTCCTCTGTCATGCCCATCCTGTCCAATTTTAGCCACCATGATCCGTGGCCGCCGGCCTTCAACCTCTGAAAAAGTATCCGCAAGCTCACAGGCCTTACCAAAGGTTTCATCCCCTTTTGTCTCCATAGAGTAAACACCTGAAATAGATTGTATAACAGCTTTATACCTCCCGAACACCTTTTCACAGGCAAAGGAGATCTCTCCCAGAGTGGCTTTGTTTTTGGCAGCTTCAATGGACAGTGCAAGCAGGTTCCCTTCCCCAGTTTCACACGATTTTGTGATGGTGTCCAGGGCTTTTTGTGCCTTTTTATTATCTCTTTTAGCTTTTAATTTTTGAAGTCTTTTTATCTGCGCCTCCCGAACAGCGGAATTATCAACCTCCAGGATATCAATAGGATCTTCTTTCTGAAGGCGATATTTATTTACGCCCACAATGGTGTCCTGATGTGAATCAATACGGGCCTGTTTTCGTGTGGCTGCTTCTTCGATTCTCATCTTTGGCATTCCTGTTTCAATAGCTTTAGCCATACCACCCAATTTTTCCACCTCCTGAATGATCTTCCAGGCATGGTGAGCTATTTGATGGGTGAGGTATTCTACATAATACGATCCGGCCCATGGGTCAACCGTTTTGGTTATTTTTGTCTCTTCCTGAAGAAATATTTGTGTATTTCTCGCAATGCGGGCAGAGAAATCGGTTGGCAGTGCAAGGGCTTCATCCAGTGCATTTGTATGAAGTGATTGTGTATGACCAAGAGAAGCAGCAAGGGCTTCAATGCATGTTCGCGCTACATTATTGAAGGGATCTTGTTCGGTAAGGCTCCACCCGGAAGTTTGGCAGTGCGTGCGTAGTGCCATGGATTTAGGATTTTTCGGGTTGAATTGTTTGACGATTTTTGACCATAGCATGCGCGCAGCACGCATCTTTGCAATCTCCATAAAGTGGTTCATGCCCATAGACCAGAAAAAGGAGATCCGCGGAGCGAAAGAATCAATATTCAGGCCGGCCCCCACACCTGCACGTAAGTATTCCAATCCGTCAGCTAATGTAAAAGCCAACTCAAGATCAGCCGTTGCACCTGCCTCCTGCATATGATATCCGCTAATACTTATTGAATTGAATTTTGGCATGTTAGCGGATGTATATTTAAAAATATCAGCAATGATACGCATGGAAGGTTGCGGTGGGTAGATATAGGTATTGCGTACCATGAACTCTTTAAGGATATCATTCTGTATAGTCCCTGTCATCTGTTCAAGCGAAACACCCTGTTCAAGGGCGGCCACAATATAAAATGCCAGGACAGGGAGCACTCCACCATTCATGGTCATAGAAACAGACATCTGATCGAGGGGTATCCCATCAAATAAAATCTCCATGTCTAACAGCGAATCAATAGCTACACCTGCTTTTCCAACATCTCCCACAACGCGGGGATGGTCTGAGTCGTAACCCCTGTGTGTTGGCAAATCAAAGGCGATGGAAAGCCCTTTCTGTCCTGAAGCGAGGTTTCGTCTGTAAAAAGCATTGGAATCTTCTGCAGTAGAAAATCCGGCATATTGCCGGATGGTCCATGGACGCATCACATACATCGAGGGGTAAGGGCCTCGCAAATAGGGAGGAATCCCCGCTGCATATTGAAGATGCTCCATTTCCAAAAGATCGTCCTTTGTAAATACACTTTTCACAGGTATCTTCTCGGCAGTCATCCAATCAAAGACAATACTGTTTTTTTTAGACCACTCTTGCCCTGAAACAGCGCTTTGCTCCGTAGATTTAACATTTATTTTATTGAAATTTGGTTTCATCTTATCTCTTTAGATATTAGAACAAAGACAAAAGAACAAAGACTTGATTAATCAGTGATTAATTGTTTTTTAAATCCCTGGATCATTCGTTCGATCTCTTGAATTTCCTCAATAATTCTATTTATTTCATTTTTATTAATATAACCTAAATCATAACTTATTATTAATTCAGTTTCCAGCTCAAATGCTGATGATATTGCCATTTCTAAAAAAACGACGAAAATCCTTATTTGAGCTTCGACCAGAACCTTCTGCTACGTTAGCACTGATCGATACAGCAGCCCTTTGAATTTGAGCACTCAATCCATATTTTTCTTCTTTCGGAAAACTACCTGTCAAATGGTATATTTTTTTAACTAAATGTCTCGACTTCTGCCAAATCTGCAGTTCTCTAAAATTATGCATCAAATTTATCTCTTTAGATATTAGAACAAAGACAAAAGAACAAAGACTTGATTAATCAATGATGATTTTTTACTTTTTTATCTTTGTT
>CBDUSM010000024.1:0-9452 GCA_965369825.1 uncultured Bacteroidales bacterium | reverse complement strand
GGAGAGGGTTGGGACAGGTCGCGACCTGTCCGTACATTATTTTCGCGGCATGTCAGTGCTATAGTGATATCGTTAAATATATGATTGCGGTTAATTTCAATTATCCCGTGAATATGATCAGGCATCACCACAAATGCATGCAAAATCACATATGGATATTGTTCTGCCAACCAAAACCATTGTTTTTTTGCGATTTGTCCAAATTTATTTGTTATCATTTTACCATTATCGACCTTCCCGAAAAAATGAATCCTGTTTTTTATAACGGGTGTGACAAAATACATGGCATCCCTGCTGTAATCAAAATTTTCTAGTCTATTTCTTTTACGGTTTTTCATTACATTCCCATCCGGCACAATTGTAGGGACAGGTCGCGACCTGTCCCTACAATTGTATTTTACCTGTTAATCTGTTTTTTGTGAATTTGTGACCCTGAATATTATAAAATTAATGTAGGGACAGCTCGAGAGCTGTCCCTACATTAATTTTTTGAAAAATTCCATAATAATTTAGTAAATTGCCTTTTTAATCATAAACATGATTTTATGTCAAAAAAGAAAAAAAAATCCGGAAAAGTCATCCAAATGTCACTATCACCTGAAAATTATATCCGCAAAAGAGCTAGAAAACTGCCCTTACATGAATGCCTGATCAACGAAATCTGGCAAGAATCAGGAATGGCTACCATCATTATTTCCCGATTACACACCAATGGATACATTACTTATGGGATCTATCTTGTTGATCTTTTCTGTTTGGGTGTGAAAGATACTGTATATCAATTTAATATACCGGGATTTGAGTTTGACCAGTATGTAAAAGAATTTTCTGATAACGAGAAACTAATATCTTGCGATTATGTGCTGGCCCATAATATTATTTATGGATCGCTTGAGTTTGCTGATGGATTTGGCTTTAAGCCCCATAAGGATTTCACCAATGTTAGTAAATATATTTTGGAAGAGAATAATGAGAATGTTGAACTCATGGATATTGAATTTGGGAAAAGTGGAAAGCCATTGGTAGTGGCTGAAATTGGAAACGAACAGGTAAAAGTTATTAGTCAACTGGAAAAAACTGCCGGCCCGGGGAATTATGATGTCATATATATTGATGAGAACGGTTTTTATGAGGATGATCTTTATGAAGAAGGTGATTTGGATGAAGAAGATTTCGATGAGGATTTTGTTGATATGGAATTAGGTAAACAACTTAACCTGTTTGAAGATGAGGTTGTTAATAATGATGATTTGAAAGATAATGAACCGGAATATCCGAAGGAACTTGAGGTTGAGGAGTGGCGGAAACTTTTTAGCCTGATGGAAGAAATATATCACAACAAAATATGGACATGGATGTTAGAATATCATATTTTTGCTATCAGGGACATAGATACTGATACTACAGGCTTTGTCAGCGTGATGGGAGAAATGAAGGAGCATACCGGGATTACGGTTTATATTGGCAATGAAGGGATACATGGTTTTTGGAAGCTTCAGGATTTGTCGCCGGAATTCTCATTGGAGGATTTTATAGAGATACCACAAATTCAAGCTTCATTTGAAGAGAGAGCTATGCTGACAGGAAAGGACCTGAAAAGGATCAAAGACCTGGGATTTAAATTTAGGGGCAGGGGAGCCTGGCCGCTAATCAGAAGTTTGCACCCTGGCCATTTCCCATGGTATCCCGAGCCATGGGAAAGAAAATTTTTGTGTTATGCACTTGAGCAAACTCTTGCAATGGCAAAGCAGTTAAAGAAAAATCCTGATTTACTTAATTTTGATAATGAGAATGATTTTTTGTTGCGTATTCCTGAACAAATAAACGGGAAAATTATATGGAAGGATAGTATGATCAATGTGCCGGCCAGTATTCATCGCGAAATTTCTGTTGTTATCGATAGAGAAAAAATGCAAGCTATCAGTAATTTCCCCGCAAGTGGCAAGGTGCTTGAAATGGACCTTCTTATGATTCCATCACCAGTTAAAGATAAGGAGTATAATCCATATTATGTTTATGCACTTATGGCATTAAATTCCAGAACGGAACTCATTGAATTTAATCAGACGATGACCCCTGTACCCACCTTGTTAGATATGTATGCTGAAATTCCACTTCATTTCAGTGATATGATCATTAATTCGGGACAACGACCGCTTAAGGTAAATGTTCAAACTGATCTTCTTTATAGAATGCTGAAACCCCTGGCAGATGATATGGGTATAAAAATGGAAATGGTCAGAAGGTTGCCATTATTAGAATCAGCAAAAAAAGAGATGTTTGGATTTATAGAAAGATGATACTGAAAGTTCAGATGTAAGCCGTATCATTGCGGATGATGTGGTCGTGAAAGGATCTAACCAGGCGAAATTTTTGCCTCCGATTAAATGAATTTGTTTTGATACCGTTGTTTTGTACGCCCCGATTAATTGGAATAATGGTTTGATTTTAATTTTGGGGATTGGTTGGGACAAGTCGCGACCTGTCCGTACATTTTTGCGGCCAGTCCGTACGTTAATACCGCGGTCAGCCCCTATCTCACAACCTCCACCTTTTTGTTAATCGAGTTCCCTCTGTCATCTACCAATGTAATAATATGTTCACCAGCGGTTGGTTGGATGGATAAACGGTGAATCTGTTTGGTCATTCCGATGTATTCATCATCCAAATGCCAGTAAATGACCGCATCTGCATCACGATGGGCCGCTTCCAGAATAATACGCCCTAAAACACCATCAAGGTCTTTGGGAAGAAATAATTTGGTGTTTGTTGTTGGATAAATAAACTCCATCACAGTGCCTGTTGCAGCATTGATACAGTCGTTGTGAAAAGGAGGAAGTGGCCTGTAGAAAGGTTTCTTCGCCTTGTAATACCAAGCTATTGCCGGAGGCAAAACAAACCACGGCTTGTGAACCATCATGGAAGGTTCATAACAATCGCTGGTTACCCTTGCTTTTTCATCTTTATCAAGGTGAATCAATATGTGATACGGGCATGATGGGGTTTGCAACCCGGATTGCTGGATCCATACAGTATCAATAGGTTCGCAAATTGCAGAGGCCCTGTGCCCACTCAAACGGCAAACAGGAACGCTAACCATCTCATCAAAAGGTTGATCAAACCAGCCAGCTGATGGCAACACGTTAAAAATATCGAACATGACCGGTGCAGCAGCAGTTACACCGATAAGCCCACTCCTTCCTTCGCCATCGGCATTCCCAACCCATACAGCAACCACATATTCAGGTGTTGTCCCAACAGCCCAGGCATCCCTGAAACCAAAGCTGGTACCGGTTTTCCAGGCAATCCTTCTTGTAGAAGAAAATGACTGCCAGCCGGCAAGTTCCTGTGGCCTGTTCACTTCCAAAAGGGCCTTATAAGTCAACCAGATTGACGAAGCACGGAGAATTCCTTTCTCTTGAAAATGTTCAGGTTTATTTACCGGACTTCCTGAATCGTTGAAATAAAACAGAGGGCCGTGCCAGTCGCTCATGAGGTATTTCCCATTGTATTGGTAATAATTATTGAGCACCCTGCTAAAGCTTGAAAATATACCGGCAAGATCCCATAATGTGGTTTCGGCTCCACCGAGGATTAACGACAAACCATAATGGTCAACCGGAAAAGAGAGGGTTTGCATATCCAGGTTTTTCAACAGGTCATAGAATCGATGCACGCCATACTGTTGTAACATTTTTACAGCCGGAACATTTAGTGACCGGTACAGTGCTCTGCTTGCAGGAACGGCCCCATCGTAACTCATGGAGAAATTTTTGGGGCTATAACCGCTTATCTGTACCGGAATATCCGGGACCAGTGTGTTTGGGAGTATTTCGCTGGCATCAAGCATGGCAGCATACAATATTGGTTTTAATATGCTGCCTGAGCTTCTCGGTGAAGTAATAATATCCACATCGCTTCCATGCTCCTGCCTGCCTGGATTTCGTGTATTCCCGACATAAGCCAGGACATTTCCGGTAGCAACCTCAACCACTATGGCAGCGGCATTGTAAATTTTGTTATGTATAAGTTTTTCGTGATGACTCTCAACAATTTCGTTTGCTGATCGTTGAAGGTCACTATCCAGGGTGGTTCGTACTCGTTCGCCATTTTTTTCGAAATAAACACGGGTGAGTAAGTGCGGGGCCAATTGAGGCAAGGGTAATGGTTTACCGGGCAGAGGCTCTGTTTTGGCAAGCTCACAGCTGATCGTATCCAAATATCCGCGTGCCAGAAGCTTGTCAAGCAGAACATCTCTTTTCATCAAAAGTTTTTGCTGGTTTTTCCCCGGATAGATCAATGATGGTGCGTTGGGTAGTACTGCCAGGGTCGCAATTTCCGACCAGGAAAGGCGATCAGGGCTTCTTCCGTAATATCTCCATGAAGCAGCGTCCAGGCCGACAACATTTCCGCCGAATGGTGCATTTGAAGCATACATCGACAGGATCTCAGCTTTCGAACTGCTCAGCTCCAATCGCGTAGCGAGAATAATTTCCCTTATTTTTTCCGGGATGGACCGGGCCTTTCCTTTTCTGGACAGCCGGATGACTTGCATGGTTAATGTGCTTCCCCCGCTAACGATCTTGCCCGACCTGATATTTTGATAGGTCGCCCGGAGTAGAGAAAATGGATTAAAACCCGGATGTTTATAAAAATGACGGTCTTCAAATTCAACGATTGCCAGTTTAAATTTTTCAGGCACATATGAATTATGCGGAAAGCGCCATTGTCCGTCATCGGCAATTTTTGCACCGAGCAAAACACCTGTTTTATCTTCGATAACAGTGGAGGTAGGATTTGTAAATAATTTGGATGGAATAGAAATCCAGTATGCTGTTAATAAAGAAAGTAATAATACAGCTCCGGCAACTTTATAAACGGTTTTTTTGGTAATGGTACTTTTGCTGTTCAAGGGATATTATTTTTCTCCCGGGATAACCACTTCAACCCATTTGCCGGATGTTCTTGCATAAATTGAATTATCGTACATGGCCTCACAGGATATTGCCGGCAAATAAAACCTGCCTAAATAAGAAGCATTCAACAAGACAACAAATTTTTTGCTTTTATGTACATTCACATTAAAATGGGTATATACCCTATCGTCTCTGATATCTTTGTAATCAGGAATGTCTTCTTCATGGGCCGATGTCACATCTGCTAAGCGTGTGTTAATTATTTCCCAACCGGATGGAAATATTTGCGTTAGTGCCATCTCTGAATAATTTCCCCGGGTGCCCGGGTTAATGATTTCCACTTCAGCTATAAAATCAGTGCCCTGCTCTATCCTGGTAACATCAATACTTGCCCCTTGTAAGTTTTTATAAATGACATTTATGTGTAGATTTTCTTCGGCAAAGATTTCATTACCCGCAACAGGTATTCCCTCCAGAATAATCCGTACATAAATAATCCCCTCACTTTTATTTTCGACAGTAACAACACCGTTATCTACACCCGGTATGTCAAAATTTATTTGTGCAACCGGCAATTGTGTTTTTGCTGATAAATTTTGCTGATCATTTATTTTGTAATTGAATGCCAGATCATCTGAAACACCTTGTGAATCACCTGAAAATTTAGCCATCGAAAGCAAGCAGTAGGCCGTTGTTTGTGTACTTAACCATTGCAAACTGCTAAGTTTTTTTGAAATATCAATGGCAATTGGAGCCCCTCTTTCGTAATCTTTTAAGAGGGACATTGTTTCGAGGATCATGGCCCGATCTCTAAGCGAGGAACCAAATGTTGAATTCATGGCTGAATAATCTACCACTGTTGTTTCAAGGTCACGGACAAGGCCTTTGGCAACCTCTTCCTTCCCTGCCAGGGCATAAGCAGCAGCAAGGCGCCATTTGGCAATAATAGCGAGGTTGTCGTTTTCTCTCATCCGGTTCATGGCCCCCATGTCAGGAGAACCAGCTAATGCAAGGGTATACAAACGGTAAGCCTGAATAAGACCACCATGGCGCCACACCGGATTTCGTTTATCTACCCTTTTCCATTCGCGTGAAGCCTTTTTCTGGAATTTTATCCATTTATTCTTAAAACCAGCGGGTAAGGCATAACCTTTTGCCTCCGCTTCTAACATAAAATGCCCGGCATAACTGCTTGACCAATCATTAACATTAGATTTGCCCGGCCAGTAACCAATACCACCGTTTGCATGTTGCATGGAAAAAAGTCGTTTTATCCCTGCTTTGATATTAGAAGACAACCTTGTTTTCATGGCAGCGTCAATTTCCATAACACTTTCAAGGTATAACTGAGGGAAAACAGAAGAAGTTATCTGTTCGGAACAGCCGTAGGGATATTTGATAAGGTATTTCAATCTTCTACCGAAATCAATGGGTGGAATATCAGAAACCTCCAGCACCCCATCATTGGTGCCTACCATACCAACAGGCGTGTAGTCAGTTTTTAGCGTTTCTCCGGGTTGGATAACATGGCTTATTACTTTAGTAATGGGAGGATTTGGTGTACGAATATCCAACTCGATATTGTATTGAGCCTTTTCACTCCCGCTGGTAGCGAAAATGTCAACTTTTCCAATACCTGTTTTTTCTTTCACCTCAAGCTCGAATGTTATTACTTTATCCCCTGTTTGTGAAAAGTGAATCTCCTTTTTGGCCGGGCCAACAACATTAAAGAGGTCGTTAAGTTCGATTTTTAAATTGACATCTTTAATATTTTCGTCCATTGCAAATACTGTAACCGGCAGTTTCACTGTTTCTCCCGGTCCCAGAACCCGGGGGAGGGTGGCCAGGACCATCAACGGATTTTTTACGGGGGTAGCTTTATCAACGGACCCGTATGAGCCGTTATCTCCGGCAACAACCATTGTCCTGACAGAACCGACATAATTGGGCATCATGATGGTATGAGTTGCCGTGCCTCCCTGAAGGTCATAAGGGCCGAGAAACATCACAACCGGCTTAAAACGATTTGCTTTTTCCTCTTTTTTACTAATAATTTCCTCATCTCCTCCAATGGCAAACAGGCGTTCGAGTTCTCCTCCGTAAGCTCCAAGAACCATATCAAATATGTCCCATGTTTTTACCCCTAGTGCTTCCCGTGCGTAAAAGGATTTCCAAGGATCAGGCGTTTTAAACCGGGTCAGGTCCAATAACCCCTCATCAACAACGGCAAGCGTGTATGTCATCGACTTATTGTTTTTTTCGGAAACAGTAACTGTAAATTCTTTTTCCGGAGCCAGCTCATCGGGCATTACGATAACGGGGTTCAATTTTGTAGCAGGATCCTCAACCAAAACAGGAATCACACCATAAAGCCTGATGGGTAGATCATTTACTGTTTGGGCATGAGGTTGAAGGAGAGTGACATGAACGTATATGTTCGGGCTCATCTCTTGCGTTATCTGAAAATTAAACCGGGTTTCTTTTTCTTCTGGCTTAACCCAATGGGCGCTAAGTACTTTTGAACCGTTTTCAATGCTAACCAGCGCACGGCCTTTCCCTCCCGAAGGAATGGTAATGGTTGCATATTCCCCAACGTCATACTTTTTTTTATCTGATGAAATGGTAAGAACAGATGCGCCACCCGGGTGTTCACGCTGGCCTCGTCCTGCCCATCCCGGCCAATCGATATATACAGTTTGTCCGGTTGAATGCCCTCCCTCCGGATCTTTTACACAAATCAAATACCTTCCCCAGTCGGGGTAATCAACTTTAAAAGTAAAGCTGCCTTTTCCGTTTTTTGTTGTAACCTTTTTCTCCAGAATTTTTTCGTTCTGATAACTTCCTATGTATGAAGCCATGTTTTCATTAGAGGCATCCCACCACCATCTCCACCGTACTTTATACATGGTTACATTAAGATCATCGAGCGAAACAGGTTTCCCGTCTTTGTCAACGGTTACAATCTCAGCAACATGCGATGTGTCTGTCAGTAACATCCCACGGGTTTTATCACCTTTAGGGAGTTTTATTCCGATAAAGTTTTTATATGGGGCATAGGGAATGGAAAAATAGTCGGTGCTGAATGCTCCACTCTCTTCATAGGCACGGATCATAAAATTAGCTTTCAGCATTCCCGGTGCATTTGTATGCGTTCCAAGATCAGCTTTAACTTTTGCCACGCCCAGGTCGTTTACTCTCCCATCGAAGATGATCTCTTCATCAGGGAAAAATTCTTTGACAGGATCGTCAAATTTGAAATCTTTATAGTTGGTAAACGCGGTTTTTGCTTTGTTCAGGGTAACCGTTACATTGGCCTTCAGGTTTCTGGCAATGGCCCCGTGTAACCATCTGACCTTTAAATCGCCTTCAATCTGTTTATTATCAAAGGATAACATGTCGGTGCCAAAATCAAGCTTGATTTTTAACCTGTTTGGCTTCACTGTTTCAATCCGTATTTTTTTATTGAATTTAGCTCCGCCCACTTTAACTTTTGCATTCCACATTCCCGTTGGGGCATCCTGATCAGTGGGTGTAATAAAGTCATAAAAACCATTTAACCCTTTTACTTGTACTGACCGGAAAACGACTTGCCCGTGTGGATTAGATAACTCAAAAGAGACGGGATGTTTTTCGGGTAATAACCCATCTTTATCTTCAAGTATAAATGTCAGGAACAGTGTATCGCCAGGACGCCATACACCCCTTTCCCCATAAAGAAATCCTTTAATGCCTTTTTGAATTTTTTTCCCACTTACATCAAACTTACTGATTGAAAGAGACGCCCCATCATCTAAGCGCAGGTATCCTCTTTCGTTACCTTTTTTGGCAATCATCAGGTACGGTTTTTCTGTTAGTCCTATCTCCGCCATGCCATCACTGCCGGTTCTGGTGGTTGCAATTATTTGCTGCTGGTAATTGTACAGTTCAATAGCCACCTCATTAAGTGGCTGGGTTGTTAACAAATCAGTAACTGCGAAATGCATCGTTCTGTCATTACCTTCTTTTGCAATTATGCCAAGGTTTGATGCAAGTATATTCCGCTTGATCCACCTACGTGAATTATAATAAGAAATATGGCATGGGTTATCTTTTTCACTCCATTCATATCCGTCAGGGTAATAATAATAACTGTATGAAAAATCCCAATAACTCTGCTCTTCTGTCAGGTCAGAGTCCCAATCTTCCTCAAGCTGGCCCATCTCAGTATCAGTTTCCTCTTCGCCCGGGCAGTTAAAAAGTGAATACTTCTTTTTGAATGAAAGCTCGACCTGATAAATAGCACCCGGATCCTTTTTAATCAGGCCTGTCAGATCGAAAGAAAAAGCGTTCCATTGGCCATAATCGATTGCTGAGCCAACAAGTGATATTTTCTTTTTATAAACCGGCCTGCCAACCCTTTGTAACTGGTAACTATCATCGAGTTGATTGACCTGTAAAAACTGTGCGATGTTATTTTCAAATATTTTAATGATTCGCACATCTACAGCTTTCAGGCTCACCGCTTCAAAAGGGAAAATAAGGCCTTCTGAATTAGGA
>CBDUSM010000023.1:0-9728 GCA_965369825.1 uncultured Bacteroidales bacterium | reverse complement strand
GAATGCTTTTTCAGAGATAAAGGAAAAAATCGACAAAGGAGAATACCCTGATGGCCTGGCAAAAATACCCGAATACAAAGATGAATAGGGCTTTGCTTAGCTGACAATTATTGGATCACAATCTTCTCGGTTACTATCATTCTCTCGTCATTAATAACCATGTAATATATACCTGCCGGGAGATCATGTATGTCAAGTTCGAAGGCTTTTGCTCCAGGCATTACCATCTTTTCAATCTGCTTAATGGTTTTGCCATACATATCAATAAGTCTTAACTGAACTTTAATGGTTAAATTTTCATTGTTTCGTAATGAAACATATAACATGTCATCAGTGGGATTTGGATAAACAACCCAGTCAAGCGGATCAATAACATATGTATAACCAACATTGGGTTCGTAACTAATCAATGCCTGCCAGCCGGGCTCATTAACATTCCCATCCGAATGAAATGTAAAAGTAAGCGCCCCTGAATCGTCAGATGACAATACTATTCCCGGAGAGTCCGTTCCGCAATAAGTTCCAAGAAGTGGTGAGGAAGTATCAGGCCCGTCAAAAATTTTCAGCCAGTCATAACTGCAAGAACTATTGTATTCCACATCAAACATAGTAAAATCAAACCGCAAACGGCCTCCTCGCTGAGCAGGAAAAAAAGTCATGGTAAAATCTTCGTTATTTGAATAATTCCCCTGATCCCCACCGGAGTCATAAAAAACTCCTTCAGAAGTTTCCACAATATCATTTGCCATGATAAACTCAAGGTTGACCATAATATAGTCACTTTTTTCCAGTGTATTTGACTGTGAACCGTCTGACACTGTTAAGGTAACAGCAAATGTACCAGGCCCGGAATATGTAACAACCGGATTCTGCACGGATGAATATTCCGGTGTACCTCCTTCAAAATGCCAATCCCATGAAATAATATTTCCATAACTCTGGTCGCTAAATTCAACTTCCCCTCCAACAGGGATAACAGTCTGAGATGCTGTAAAACCGGCAATAAGATCGCCCGGAACAAGTTGAACATGCTGAATTGTAGGCATACCATTAACGATGTTCACCTGCTGAACCTCCTTTGGGTAATACCCCTCAGCAGTGTAAGTAATATCATAGGTTCCCTCAAATAATAATCGGTGGTAATTACCTACCGGAAGAGAGGAGTATACGTGTGAGCTGTCGATATCGTGAGCATCAATGAATATTTTTGCTTTTATTGGTTCTCCTGATACAGAATCGGTCACAACGCCACAAACACCGTATAAACTTTGCTCCATGTAATTCAAAAACGAACGATAATTGTATTCCCAATGAGCAGGCAACTGCGAAGCAGGAAGCAATTTAACACCTGATAGCTCGATTGTACTTTCGCGGCAATACTGAAAATAGTTCATATAATCCTGCCTGCCTCCGTTTATCGAATACCAATCATAACCGTTGGTCACTCCATCTCCTAAATCATAAAAGTATCCGCTGGAATTTGCATGTACAGTATCGGCATATTCATAAGAAACATAGATCCACCAATTGTCATCGGCAGCACGTTGGACCCATGTATCCCACGGATAATTAATCAATTCAGCACCACCGTGGAAGTTAGCTGCCATGACAAAATCCATATTTTCTGCAAAATCCATGAAGTAAATTGTCTCAGGTTGCCACGGGTTACCATCAGGATGTGGGCCATCTTCCGGGTCAGGGTAATTTCTATTGAGGTCAACATTGTTTGCGTTATATCTTGTTGCACCATTTACGGTGTGGTTACCTGCTGCATAAGCTCCATCGGGGTTTGCAAGCGGATTAATCCAAATCTCAATCGAATTAACAAGGGTTGTCACACGAAAGTCTGAATTATAGTTTGATAATAGATAGTCCATTAAACGTAGCATAAGAACATAGCCGGCTGTTTCATCGCCGTGCATTGTACTGGTGTACAAGAACTGAGGTTCATCTTCTCTTTCATTTACATTATCAGTGATTTTTGCTACCAATAATTCTCTGCCCGACGGTAACGTTCCAATATTCTCAATCACACATATATCAGGATACATGCTCTCAAATTCATACATCATGTCAACATAAGCTTCATAAGTAGGATAGAAATCCCACTCGGTTAAAGCCCTGAGATTGACGACCTCCTTCATGGCCGGATGAATAAGCTCTCCGGGGTGGGGAAGAGAAAAATAAGGAGTAGCGGTTTTCAGAAAGGCATCAAATTCTTTCCGGTTTGCATAAGCAAAAACTGTATCATCATTAAAATGATCAATCGATACAATATCCGTAAACTCAATCAATTCTTTCCTGGAGCTAATCAGGAATGCAAAATACACTTCGCCTTTCCTAATAAGCATATCTTCAACTGACTCATCATGTGAATATACAGAATTAACATTTTGCGAATATAAATTTACACAAAACACAAAAAGCATAAATATAATCAACTTATATCTTTTCATTAGCACTTGGTTTTAATTGAGAAAGATAATAATCCACCTGTTTTATATATTCAGATAAATCATTTTTATCATCAATTTTTATCATTAAATCGAAAAAATTCTCACTATCCTCACTCCAGGGCCCCACTTTCAATCGAGCCATTGACAATCCGGAAACATATTGAAGGACTTTTGAATTATGCAGGTCAAGATTGATGCAAAGGTCGAAGCTTAATCGTATAAAATCATTTACAAAATGATTTGATGGCCTCTTGTACCAGTTTAAGTCTTTCGTTGTAAAATAATCATAGGCTAATTTGGGATGGCAATAATACGGAATGGTTTTATTATTGATAAATCCTAAAGCTTTGACATTCTTTCCCTTGTCCTGCAGATACTTTACAAAATCACTTGCTTTTTCATACGTTTTGACATTCACAACATTAAAAAGAATGCCGATATTTTCAGCCTGTTCAATACTAATTATTTCTTTCTTTCTATTCAGTTTAGCCAACTCCCTATCATAATACCTATGCCAGAAATAATTATGTATTTGTTTAATCAGGCCCATTTATCTTAAATGAAGATTAACTTACGGAGCCGTAAAATTAAGTAAAAAAACTAACCCAACCTGGAAATTTGTAAATCTGGAAATTTAATCACCCTCAATTTACTAATTGGTCGTCTTTTTTACTTTTTTCAATGACAAAAGATTGATCGGATTGGTTCCAATTCCTTCGATATTCTTCTGAACAAACCTCAATACCTGATCATAATACAAAATAATAACTGGGGATTCTTCCATGATTATCTGATTCATTTTCATATAATTACGATACCTCAAAGAATCAATGGGCTGGGTCATAGCCGCGTCATAAAGGCTATCATACTCCATAGAATAATAATGTGTATAATTGGGCCCGGTTGGGGAAAAGTTTTTTCCATAAAAAAGCGATAAATAGTTTTCGGCATCCGGGTAATCTGCAATCCATGAAGCACGGAAAAAAGGCAATTTCGCTTGCGCCTTCAATTCCTTTAACGTGGCAGGTGGGTTTACATCAATTTCAATTTCGATGCCTATTTCTGAAAGCTGATGTTGAATGTATTCACACAGATCGAGGTATTCAGAGGTTGTTGAAAGGGTGATCCCGGATAGTATTTCACCGTTATCAAATCCAGCCTGTTTGAGGTAACTTCTTGCTTTATCAGGATTAAACTCCTGTTTCAAGCCTTCAGCAGAACTAAATCCGTGTAATCCGGGTGGAATGATACCATAAAATCCCGGGGTTCCGATCCCATTTCGCAGGTACTTAATCATCTTTTTGCGATCGAAACCATAGTTAATAGCCTTTCTGATGGCAATGTTTTTTAAGGGATCATCCTTATTTCCAATTGCCGGATCAACCAGAAAGCCCAGGTATTCAGTATTGAGGTACGGCTGGGTTATCATGTAAAATTTGTCATGGTATTTTGGGTTGAGTTCACCGCGGCTTGTAAGCAGTTCATCTTTATAACTGGGGTCAATTCCTGAAAGAAAGTCAAGATTGCCTTTCACAAACTCAAGAAAAGCAGATTGCTGATCAATTAGAAAAGTAATAGCAACAGCATCAAGATATGGTAAGGGATGTCCATTTTCTCTTTCAAAGTACTTCTCATTCCTTACAAAAATCAGCTTCACCCCCTCTTCCCAATATTTAAACTTAAAAGGCCCGGTTCCAATCGGATTTCTTCTAAAATCATTACCATACTTTGTTACAATTTCCGCTGGAACAACTGCACAGTATTGCATGCTTAACAGACTAAGGAATGGAGGAAATGACTTCTTTAATCTGATATTTAAGGTTGAATCATTTTCAGCGGTAAACATAGGTTTGTCATGGTTTCTGTTGACATAATTAAAAACCCAGGCACCGGGTGATGCAATAGTTGGATCAAGAATCCGGTTAAAACTAAAAACAAAATCGGCAGCAGTTACCTTTTCACCTTTTCCTCCGGGAAAGCCATCATGGTCGTGAAAAAAAACATCCGTTCTGAGATGAAACGAATAATTAAGCCCATCAGGTGATATATCCCATGAATGCGCAATCGACGGAATTATTTCAAGCCTGTCATTTAGCTGGACCAGTCCATTAAATAATTGATTTGTTCCCCATATATTTGCCTGGTTAACTGCATAGGCGGGGTCGAGTGATGTAATTCCTGAAGCTTCATTGTAACGAAAGACTTGTTTATCACTATTTCTTTTAGCTTTGGGTTGACAAAAAGAAAGTAAGAACAAGAAAGAAAGCAAAGTAATACTATGGAAACCCATCTTAACCATAACCGGTTAATTTAATTTAGCGGGATTTTTACTTTTTCATTAAGAAGGGCAAAATCAATTACGTCAATCATCTCGTCAATATAATGAAATTCAACACCTTTAATATATTCCGGCTTTATTTCATCAATATCTTTTGTATTTTCCTTTGACAGAATAATATGTTTAATTTTTGCTCTTTTGGCCGCCAGAATTTTATCTTTTATTCCTCCAACAGGCAACACTTTCCCCCTAAGGGTGATCTCACCTGTCATGGCTATTTTTGATCTGACTTTACGACGGGTAAATGCAGAAGCAAGTGCTGTAAACATGGTGATCCCTGCTGAGGGCCCGTCTTTAGGTGTTGCACCCTCCGGTACATGAATATGTACATTCCAATCTTTAAAAATCTCCGAATCAATGCCTAAAATTCCAGAATGTGATTTAAGATATTCGAATGCAATGGTAGCGGATTCCTTCATCACATCACCCAGGTTACCGGTTAGAGTCAGGTTCCCCTTTCCTCTACTCAGGCTCACTTCAACAAACAAAATCTCTCCACCTGCAGTTGTCCAGGCAAGGCCTGTAACAACGCCAGGCACATGATTCGAAAAGTCTCTATCTTTATGATATGGTGCCGGCCCCATAATCTTTTGAAGATATTCTTCATTGATCCTTTTGTTATAGTCCTTTCCCATAACAATATATTTTGCATTATAGCGAATGATCTTGGCAATGGTCCTTTCAAGTTTACGAACACCAGCTTCTCTGGAATAATCTTCAATTATACATGCCAATATTCTCTTCGAAAAGCTAAGTTGCCTTTTTTTTACGCCATGCTCTTTTAACTGTTTTGGAACAAGGTGACGCCGGGCAATTTCCACTTTTTCATCAAGAATGTATCCGCTCAGGTCAATCACTTCCATCCTATCCCGTAAAGCCGGATGGATTGTGCTCAATGTATTGGCTGTAGCAATGAACATTACCCGGGAAAGATCATATTCCATTTCCAGGTAGTTGTCATAAAAGGCAAAATTCTGTTCCGGGTCCAATACTTCAAGTAGAGCAGCAGACGGATCGCCTGACACATTCATACCCATCACCTTATCAATTTCATCCAGAACGAAAACAGGGTTGGACGATTGAATTTTTTTCAGGCTTTGAATTATTCTTCCGGGCATGGCACCTATATACGTTTTTCTATGCCCTCTGATTTCAGCTTCATCCCGTAATCCTCCCAGCGACATCCTGATGTATTTTCGCCCTATTGCCCTGGCTATTGACTTTCCAAGCGAAGTTTTACCAACTCCTGGTGGGCCGACAAAGCACAAAATAGGGGATTTCATATCACCTTTCAACTTAAGAACCGCCAGATATTCTATGACCCTTTCCTTGATTTTCTCAAGACCATAATGATCCTCGTCTAAAATTCGAAGAGCCCCATTAAGGTCAAAATGATCACTCGTATAAGTACCCCATGGCAATTCCACGAATAGGTCAAGATAATTTAACTGAATGGAATACTCAACGGCTGAGGGGTTCATTCTTTGTAATTTTGCCAGCTCCTTGTCAAATGTTATCGCAACATTATCCTGCCAGCTCTTGGTTTTGGCTTTTTTCTGTAGTTCCTTGATCTCCTGCTCATGTGGATTCGTGCCAAGTTCCTCCTGAATAGTTTTCAGTTGTTGGCTTAAAAGGTACTCTCTCTGTTGCTGATCAAGGTCTGTTTTAACTTTTTTCTGTATTTGATTTTTCAACTCCAGCATTTGTAACTCTTTATTCAGGATTCCGAGAACCTGATTAGCTCTTGTTGTCAAATCAACAACTTCCAGTAAACCTTGCTTTTCAATAACATCGGCATTGAGGTTGGAAGAGATGAAGTTTAAAAGAAAGAATGGGCTTTCAATATTGCGAATAGCAAATGCTGCTTCAGAAGGGAGATTTGGTGATTCTTTAATTATTTGAATGGCAAGGTCTTTAAGGGTAGAAATGAGGGCTTTAAATTCCTGCGAATTACTTATCTCCGTTCTAACTTCATATTGTTGAATGTTAGCCTTAAAATAGGGATCCGTTTGGATAAAATCAATAATACGAAAGCGTTTTTTTCCCTGAATGATGGCAGTTGTACTGCCATCCGGCATTTGCAATATCTTAATAATCTGGGCAACTGTACCAATTGCATTCAAATCATTCGCAGCAGGGTCTTCGACTTCAGCATCCTTCTGTGCCACAACCCCAATGATTTTATCTCCTTGATAATATTCACGAATCAGCTTAATAGATTTATCCCGGCCAACGGTAATTGGAATTACAACACCAGGAAACAAGACAGTATTTCTTAAAGGTAACAGTGGCAATATTTCAGGAATCGGTTCTGCATGCATCTGTTCCTCATCTTCCGTTGACAAAAGAGGAATAAACTCTGTTTCACCATCAATGATGTTTGTCAATTTAAAAATAGCCCCCGGCATTTTATTCATAATAAATCAAATTCAGTTTGTCATTATAATGGAATGATAACACTTTTCTGTAAAAAATGTTTAATACACCCTTCGGTTGGTAAATGATCTATCAAAAACATTTTTCATAATTTGTTTTTCATGTTGATCAAGCTCACGGCCACGTCGTCCCATAACACGCGCAGCAATTTCCAGTGCAAGGTTAAGGTCAAAATTTTTATAGCCCGATGTACTCCCCCAAACAAAAGAAGGAATAAAATTACGTTGAAATCCCTGCCCGTAGATATTGGAATTCACCCCCACTACCGTTCCTGTATTGAACATGGTACTGATACCTGTTTTAGAATGATCACCCATAATGAGGCCACAGAACTGCAATCCTGTTTCCACGAAAGACTGATGGGTATAGTTCCACATTTTGACCAGATCATAATTAATTTTTAGGTTTGAATTATTCGTTCCGGCTCCCAGGTTACACCATTCTGCAATAACTGAGTTACCGAGATAACCATCGTGTGCTTTATTTGAATAGCCAAATATCACGACATTACTCACCTCTCCCCCAATTTTCGAAAATGGTCCAATAGTAGTGCCCCCATATATTTTTGCACCCATTTTCACGATCGAATAATCACAAAGAGCCATAGGTCCGCGAATATGACTACCTTCCATTACCTCAGTATCTTTTCCGATATATATTGGCCCGGTTGTTCCATTGAGCACAGCACATTGAACACGAGCTCCTTCTTCTATGAAAACATTCTCCTTGCCAATCAATGTATTGGTTGAATCAACTTTTGCAGATATCCTCCCATTTGTAAGTAATTCGAAATCGGCCAGCAAAGCGGCTTCATTCTTTGCAAAAATATCCCAGGTATGGTAAAGACAAACATGTTCATTTTTGTATTCAATTTCCTCATGTTCAACTCCATCAACATTTTCTATTTCACTGGCTGTAAGGTGCATGGCAATGATACAATTCTCATTTACCAAGGCCTGATTTGGTTTTAGTTTATTGATACTGTTCACCAGGTCCTTATCAGGTAGCACTCCCCCATTGATCAGAATATTATTTTCTTCTTTAACTACAGCAGGGAATTTTTTACTGAGATAATTTTCAGTTAGCGTTGATGTTTTGCTTCCGAGGTACTTTTCCCATTTTTCCCGGATTGTTAAAATACCGATTCTGATATCGGCTACCGGTCTCAAAAAAGTAAGAGGCAAAAGGCTTTCATGCCTGGAATCATCAAAAAGGATATAATTCATAAAGCAGCTTCAAATTATTATGACACACAAAAATAAAACAAAAAAGTCCCGTGAAACTGCGGGACTTTCTTATAAACGATACTAATATTTTTTTTATTGCTCTTTACTCTTTTTAATATCCAGATGTTTCTGGTATCGGCTTTTAAATTTGTCGACACGTCCCGCAGTATCAACTAATTTCATCTTACCGGTATAAAATGGATGTGAGGTATTGGAAATATCCAGTTTAATAAGAGGGTACTCTTTCCCATCTTCCCATTCAATGGTTTCTTTTGCTTTTACAGTTGACCTGGTCATAAAAGCAATCCCATTCGACATATCTTTAAAAACAACAAACCTGTAATCCTTAGGGTGAATATCTTTTTTCATTTTATTATCTTTTACTAAACCGTTCTTTTTTTTAGGGCTGCAAAATTAGATAAATTTTTAATAAATGCAAAACATCTTATTAAAATTATAACTTTTTCATGCAAGGTCCATCAAAAATGCCATCGTATCAACGCCATCAGCAAAATCATGCAATTCAGGCATCTGAGACTTACCAAAAGCCACCCTCTCTTCAAATAACAACTCATTTGTAACAATGCATTGAATACGCTCCAACTCGCTGTCAAGATAAGTTTTCAAAGAATTAAGATCATTGTATTTTTCAAAATAAACAACAGAAATTGGTGAACTGAATGCTGTTTCTTCGGTAAGCAGGAGAGTATTGAAGTCAAAAAACGTAATGCTGTTAATAAGATAGATGGATTTATAATAATCGTAGTTATTATTGTACTTGTTGTGATGAATAATATTATTGTTTTCCCTAAAACCTTTCATGATAAAGTCTGGTTCAACATTATCCGGAATAAATATTTTTGAGACATTTCGGCAGCCCAATCCAAAATAAGAAAAAATATCATCAGAAAGCCCGGCAAGGTCTTCATCAGATTCATTCCCATTCAATACAGCAACACCGTTTCTGCTTTTTCGAATGATGTGCGGATATTTACCAAAATAGTATTCGAAATAACGTGAAGTATTGCTGCTGCCTGTGGCAATGATAACCTCAAAGTCCGTCAGTTTGCTTTCACAAAATCTTATTCCTGACGCCAGTGAAGGTTCGTTGTTAATTAAAATCTCACTAAAAGCAGGAATTAACTTGTTATCATCAGAAGATAATTTACCTACAAATTGGTTTCCTGAGAGCAAAACGCAAAGGAAATCATGAAATCCGACCAGGGGGATATTTCCTGCCATGACAACTCCAATTTTCTTTGGTGAATTTCC
>CBDUSM010000022.1:0-9959 GCA_965369825.1 uncultured Bacteroidales bacterium | reverse complement strand
AGGTCTCATTGCCCTTAATGTACTTAACACTAACTAATAGCCCACTTCCTTTATTAGCATACTGTTTTTTATTCAATGTATTAACTTCGTATAAAAATGATCCTGAAAGCAAATCTAAATATGTTTTATCTGCTGTATCGGACCGGCTAAATGTATTTGATTGGTAATACTCATCCAAAGATCTTGAACTGGCACCACCAAAGTCGACACTGGCAGAGTTACCGGCAGGTATTCCCAGATGCAAATCTATATGGCTTTCGTTTTGAATTAAATATGAAGGTTTTTTATCCTCGAAGAAATAAGTTGTTGTTTTAAAATAGTCCCATTGGTTAAACGATAGCGTTGATTTAATATAAACCGGCGTTTTTAAAGGGATATCAACCCTGGCATCAAGTTGTGCAGAACTATAAAAGCGTCCAATATATGAACTCGCCTTTACACTCAAGGCAATATTTGATAAATAATCCCATTTAACTCCAACATAAGCCTCATTAATTGGAGATGATGAAACATTCCCTCCAAACTGTAACAAAAGATTTCGTTCTCTTTTAAAATCAAGATGCAAGTCATAAAAACCAGTATTTTTATCATAAACTACTGTTGGAAAAACATTCTTAACATATTCTTCAGATAACAGCTTGAAATATTCAATTTTAATATCCTCAATCGTCATTTGACCGGAATAAGGCAACAATGATCTCCTAACATACTCTTCCTGGTTTTCCTTAAGGCCATTAACTTGAACATCATTAATAATAAATGGTGGCTTTTTTGCATTGAACCGATCTCTTTTTGCATCAACATCCTTTTTTCTTGTTGTCCTTTTAATAAAATGCTTAATCTCCTCCATCTTATCAATGGTCGCCTTGTAAGCGCTGTCAATCAGTTCTTCAGTGTGACTAAAATCAAGTAAACTGACAGAAATAAGCTCAGGATCAATTAATACTCCTTTATCTTCAGGAACTGAATAGGATGTATTTTCCATTAGCATTGTTTGAAGTTGTGAAACAAGATCATTTTCATCCGGTTCTTCATAATTACTGGCTGCCTTGCTCCCAATTATCACATCAGGGTTGAACTCTGCTATCGCCACATCAATGGGGAAATTATTATACATTCCTCCGTCAAACATCAATTTCCCATCAATCCTTACTGGTTTAAAATAGAAAGGGAAGGTCATCGTAGCTCTTAGTCCAACGGCCAGGTCACCACTCCTGAAAATTACAGCTTTTTTAGCAGAGATATCAGATGCAACAAACCGTAACGGAATCATCAAGCTATCAAAGTTATTAGCAGAAACTGCATTGGAAGGGGAGAAAAGCTCTAAAAACTCAAAATCTATTAACAGAGGAGATACAATATTGCCTGGAAGAATATTTGATACCTTAGCCGAATCATAATTCAGTTTAAAATCGATCCAGGAAGCATTAGCGCTCTCCTGTTTCATAAAAAACTTATATTTCTTAGGAATCTCTCCGGAAACGATATTTAAAAAATAATCAGATAGAAGAATCGACTTCATTTCTTCAGTAGAATAGCCACTGGCATACATTCCACCAATAATAGCACCCATTGAAACACCAGCAATACAATCAATTGGAATATTATTCTCTTCCAAAGCCTGTATCACACCAATATGTGAAGCGCCTTTTGCCCCTCCGCCACTTAATACCAGGCATACTTTTTGAGTGAATGAGTGATAAGAAAACCCAAAAAGAAAGATAATTCCTACTATAACCTTTTTGAGAACCATTTGCCATTTCGACTGAGTCATAGAAAATGGGTATTAAAGAAGCATTGAATTAACACCCATACCACCTAAACTCCAAATAAATCATTTTTATTGTACTAAATAAATTAATGTAAAAATACGAAAACGAAACGACATATGGGTACTCCTAATTATAAATTTCGTTTTTAATTTTTGATTAATTTTGAATGCTTTTTGTCCGATAATGGACATAATGTGTCCATTTCAGTAACTCATAGTTTTTATTTAGGAATGCGACATACTTCTAAGCAACTGACTAATAACAAGTAAAGATTACTGGCATACATTTGGCAATAAAAGTCATGAAAAAATATGAATCTCAAATCACAAAAAAATGAAAAAAAGCTTACTTAACTTAATTATTGTATTTATTTGCATCGGATCTGTTTTCGCCCAGGACGAGGCAAGATTGCTTCGATTTCCTACTATTCATGGCGATCAGGTCATTTTCTCCTATGCCGGTGATTTATACACCGTTTCCAAATCAGGGGGAATGGCAAGAAAACTAACAAATTATGAAGGTTATGAAATGTTTGCTCGTTTTTCTCCTGATGGAACACAGCTTGCGTTTACCGGACAATATGATGGCAATACAGAGGTTTATCTGATGCCAGGCAATGGCGGAGTTCCGGTGAGGTTAACTTATACAGCCACCTTAAACAGGGATGACATTTCTGATAGGATGGGTCCAAATAACATAATAATGACATGGACACCAGATGGCAAAAAAATCATTTTCCGATCCAGAAAGCAATCATTTAATTCATTTGTGGGGCAACTGTTCGCTGTTTCAGTCAATGGTGGTTTATCCGAAGAACTTCCTTTGCCCAGAGGCGGGTTTTGCTCTTATTCCCCTGATGGATCCAAGTTAGCATATAACAAAGTCTTCAGGGAGTTCAGGACATGGAAATATTATCGTGGAGGTATGGCCGATGACATCTGGATTCACAACTTTGATAACAAATCTACCACCAACATAACCAACCATGAGTCACAGGATATTATTCCTATGTGGTATAAAAACAAGATTTACTTTCTCTCAGACAGAGACCGAACAATGAACCTGTTTGTTTACGACAATGAATCAGGTGAAACACGCAAGGTTACAAATTATACAGATTATGATATTAAATTTCCGTCTCTGGGTAACGATGCGATCGTTTTTGAAAATGGAGGGTTCCTGTATCACTTATCGCTTGATTCGGAAGAAGTTAAAAAAATTCCTATTCAAATAGCAGATGATTTTCTTGGAGGCAGAAACAGATTAAAAGATGCTTCAAAATCGATACGATCATTCGAAATTTCTCCTGATGGTAACCGTATACTTTTTAGTGCCCGGGGTGACATCTGGACAGTCCCTGCTAAGGAAGGCATTACAAGAAATCTCAATAAATCATCATTAGCCCATGACAGAAACCCATTGTGGTCCCCTGATGGAAAATATATAGCCTATCTTTCGGATGCGAGTGGTGAATATGAAATTTTTATCCAGGAAAACAATGGTAACGAAGCCCCTGTTCAGTTAACTAATAAAGCGGACACATATAAATACAAATTGCGATGGTCACCTGACAGTAAAAAACTCTTATGGAGCGATAAGAAGCTTCGACTGCAGTTTGTTGATATCGATTCGAAAAAAGTTACACTGGTTGAAAAATCTGATATTTGGGAGTATAATGACTTTGCATGGTCACCCGACAATAAATGGATCACTTTTTCCAGGCCAGAGAAGTCGGGAATGAATAAAATTTGTTTATATAATCTGGACAATAATGAAACTTCTGAAATAACCAAAGGGTGGTATGACTCGGGAAACCCTGTTTTTAGCAGGGATGGCAAATACATTTTCTTTGTGTCTGACAGAGATTTCAATCCAATATATAGTAGCGTTGAGTGGAATTATGCTTATCAGGAAATGAGTAAAATTTACCTCGTACTGCTTTCGAAAGATACAGCATCGCCATTTGCTTTAAAAAATGACAAAGTGGCGGTAAAGGAAAGCAATGATAATCAAAATGAAAAAAAAGAGACGAAGGAGCAAGGAGATGAATCTAAAGATACACAAATCGACATCGAAGGGATTCAGGAAAGGATAATTGCACTTCCTGTTAAAGTTGCCAACTACACAAATCTACAAAACGTTGGCGATAAGCTCTATTACATTTGTGCCTCATCAGGAAAAAGAGGAATTAAACTATATGATCTTAAGGCAAAAAAAGAAACAGATTTGAATTATTCCGGGAATTATGAGCTATCAGCAGATGGTAAAAAAATGCTTATTGGCAGCAGTGGAAAATATGCGGTAATCAATTTACCTACCTCCAAAATTAAGATTGAAAAAACCGTTGACCTCACTAATATGAAAGTTATGGTTGACTTCAAACAGGAGATGAAACAGATATTTGATGAAAGCTGGAGGCAGATGAGAGATTTTTTCTATGTTCCAAATATGCATGGCGTTGACTGGGATAAGATGAATAAAAAATATAGTGTTATGGTTCCCTATGTCAATAACCGAAATGATCTAACTTACTTGATTGGGGAAATGATTGGCGAACTTAATGTCGGACATGCATATGTTAGTGGTGGCGATAAGCCAACTCCTGAACGGATCAAAACAGGTTTACTCGGTGCAAAATTTGTAAAAGACGCATCAGGCTACTTTCAGGTAACTGATATCCTGAAAGGAGAGAACTGGAGGAATAATTTACGATCACCTTTAACTGAAGTTGGTATTAATGTTTCTGCGGGAGATTATATTATTGCCGTAAATGGTGTTTCCACAAAAGAGGTAATCAACATTTATGAATCATTTGTCAACATGGCAGATAAGGAGGTATTACTGACTGTAAACACGAAACCCAATAAGGAGGGTAGCAGAACTGTTATTGTCAAACCAGTAGGCACTGAATCAACATTATATTATTACAATTGGGTTCAGGAGAACATCCGAAAAGTTAATGTAGCGACCAACGGACAGGTTGGATATATTCATATTCCAGACATGGGACGTGATGGTTTAAGTGAATTCATTAAATACTTTTATCCCCAGTTAACAAAAAAAGGGTTAATAATTGATGACAGGGGGAATGGAGGTGGAAATGTGTCGCCAATGATCATTGAACGACTCAAGCGAGAAGTTACCAGAGCAAACATGAGCCGCAATTCATCCACTCCCAGGCAAACACCCGGTCAGATGATGATTGGCCCTAAAGTGTTGCTCATCAATAAATATTCAGCTTCAGATGGGGACCTTTTCCCCTATTCATTTAGAAAAAATCAACTCGGAAAAGTTATCGGAACCAGAACCTGGGGCGGAGTAGTGGGCATCAGGGGGTCTCTGCCCTTTATTGATGGGGGTGAACTAAGAAAGCCTGAATTTGCCTCATATTCATCCGAGGAAAGTAAATGGATTATTGAAGGGTTTGGGGTTGAACCGGATATTTACGTTGAGAATGATCCAGCCAGGGAATATGATGGCATTGACGACCAGTTGAATAAAGCCATTGAGATAATCATGGAAGAGATAAAAAATTACAAAGAAATTCCAGACATTCCAAAAGCGCCTGAAAAATAAGCATAAAAAAAAGGCTGTCTACAAGTAGACCGCCTTTTTTTCTTATGCTTGTGCAGTTGGCCCTCCACCCATATTAAATGGAGGCACAGGGTCTCCTACCGGTTCTTTGATTGTACCATGGATTGATTCAAATTTCGAAATATTATCTTTCAAGGCCCGAAATAACCTTTTTGCATGATGTGGGGTTAATATGATCCTTGACTTAACTTTCGCTTTTGGTATCCCGGGCATCATCTTAATAAAATCGATAATAAATTCCGAATGAGAATGAGTAATAATTGCCAGGTTGCAATATGTACCTTCGGCAACATCCTCTTTCAATTCAATATTTAATTGGCCTTTTTTCTGATTTTGATCTTCCATGATTACTAATTATTTTGATTTAACTTCAATATCCTCTTCTTTCGCAGCCATAAGGCTTTCATATTCTTCCCTGGAACCAACAATTTGACTTTCATACTCAGGTAATCCGGTACCTGCAGGGATTAAGTGACCAACAATTACATTTTCTTTTAAGCCCATTAAGTTATCTGTTTTCCCTCTAATTGCAGCCTCTGTAAGTACTTTTGTAGTTTCCTGGAAAGAGGCAGCTGAGATAAAACTCTTTGTCTGCAAAGAAGCCTTTGTTATCCCTTGTAGTACTTGCTTCGCAGTAGCTGGTTGGGCATCTCTGGCTTCTATTAATTTTTTATCTTTCCTTTTCAACATTGAATTTTCATCTCTCAGTTTCCTGGCACTTACTATTTGACCGGCTATAAAATTCGCAGAATCAGCATGATCAATAATCACTTTCTTTCCAAAAATCCAGTCATTCTCTCCATTAAAGTCAATTTTATTCACCAGTTCACCTTCAAGAAACTTAGTATCGCCAGGATCAGCGACCTCCACTTTACGCATCATTTGCCGCACAATAGCTTCAAAATGTTTATCATTTATCTTAACACCCTGCAAACGATAAACCTCCTGAATTTCATTGACAATATACTCCTGCACTTTCATAGGGCCTTTAATAGCCAGGATATCGGCAGGGGTCATAGCACCTTCTGACAATCGTGTTCCAGCTTTAACATAGTCATTTTCCTGAGCCAGTATCTGTTTCGAGGTGGAAATAAGGTATTTCTTCTCTTCAGCGGTTTTGGAGGTGATAATTACTTCACGATTCCCTCTTTTCAATTTCTTACCAAATGAAACAACACCATCGATCTCAGCAACAGTAGCCGGATCTGAGGGATTTCTTGCTTCAAATAATTCTGTCACGCGTGGAAGGCCACCAGTAATATCACCTGATTTACCAATTGCCCGAGGTATTTTAACAAGGATATCCCCTGCTTTAATTTCAGCACCATCCTCTACCTGGATATGTGCTCCGACCGGAAGGTCATACGTTCTGATAAGTTCATTATCGGGTGACATCACATTGATAGTAGGATTTTTGGTTTTAATACGTTTTTCAGTGATCACTTTTTCATAGAATCCTGTTTGTTCATCGGATTCAACCCGGAATGAAACACCTTCAAGAACATTTTCAAAGAAAATCTTTCCACTCACTTCAGAAAGTATAAGTGCGTTATATGGATCCCACTCGCTTATCAAGTCACCCTTTTTAACATCAGAACCAGCCCTTACAAAAAGTTTAGCACCATAAGGAATATTACCTGACATAAGTACAATGCCGGTTTTTTTATCAATGATTCTCATCTCGGCAGAACGGCCGATAACAATATTTAATTTCTCTTTTGTTTTGCTTTTATACTCAACAAACCTGAGTTCATCAATTTCAAGGAGACCGTCGAACTTTGCTTCAATTTTCGAAACTATTGCAATATTTGAGGCTGTACCACCAACGTGGAATGTTCTCAGAGTAAGCTGTGTACCCGGTTCACCAATTGATTGTGCAGCAATAACCCCAACGGCTTCGCCCATTTGAACCAATCGGCCAGTGGCTAAGTTACGTCCGTAACATTTAGCACAAACACCTACTTTTGACTCACAAGTCAGCACCGATCTGATTTCAACTGATTCAATCGGAGAATTTTCAATAACCTGTCCAATTTCTTCAGTTATTTCCTCACCAGCCTGAACCATTATTTCGCCGGTTTGCGGATGATAAACATCATGTAACGAAACCCTACCCAGAATACGGTCATATAGTTTTTCAACAATTTCTTCATTCTTTTTGAGTGAGGTTGTAGAAAGGCCTCTTAGTGTACCGCAATCATCTTCAGCGATAACAACATCTTGTGCAACATCCACTAATCTTCGCGTCAGGTATCCGGCATCAGCAGTCTTTAAAGCTGTATCTGCCAACCCTTTTCTCGCACCGTGTGTAGAAATAAAGTATTCAAGGACTGATAAGCCTTCTTTAAAGTTTGACAGGATAGGGTTTTCAATGATCTCTCCTCCTGTAGCCCCTGACTTTTGTGGCTTAGCCATCAACCCTCTCATCCCCGACAGCTGCCGTATCTGCTCTTTTGAGCCCCTGGCTCCGGAATCAAGCATCATAAAAACCGGGTTAAACCCCTGCCTGTCTCTTGACAACCGCCCCATCAGTTCCTGGGTAAGTCGTGAATTCGTATGCGTCCAAATATCAATAATCTGATTATATCTTTCATTATTGGTAATGAATCCCATATTATAATTTGTAAGGACTTCATCAACATCAGCATTAGCTTCATTAATCAGTGTTTCCTTAATCTTAGGGATAAGTATATCACCGAGATTAAATGACAGGCAACCTTTGAAAGCCATCTCAAATCCCAGATTTTTAATATTATCAAGAAATTCTGAGGTTACAGCCGTACCTGTCTCCCTCATAATATTTCCAATAATATCCCGTAGGGATTTTTTTGTCAGCAGTTCATTAATATATCCATAATTTTCAGGCACATATTGATTTAAAATAATACGTCCTGTTGTTGTTTCGATTATCTCCGTAACCTCCTGTCCATCTTTTTTTATTTTCAACCTGACATTAATCACGGCATGAAGATCAACCTCTCCTTCATTATAGGCTATAATTACTTCTTCAGGTGAATAGAAGGTATACCCCTCACCTTTTACAGGGTTTTCCGGAATGCTTTTTCTTTCTTTAGTTAGATAGTATAATCCCAATACCATATCTTGAGAAGGAACAGCAATAGGAGCTCCATTAGCAGGATTAAGCACATTATGAGACGCAAGCATTAAAAGTTGAGCTTCAATAACAGCAGCATTTCCGAGAGGAATATGAACGGCCATCTGGTCACCGTCAAAGTCGGCGTTAAATGCAGTACAAGTCAGAGGGTGTAACTGGATGGCTTTCCCTTCAATAAGTTTGGGTTGAAAAGCTTGAATACCAAGGCGGTGCAATGTTGGCGCTCTGTTCAACATAACCGGATGTCCTTTTAGGATATTCTCAAGAATATCCCACACAACAGGATCTTTTCTATCCACAATTTTTTTAGCGGACTTAACTGTTTTTACGACTCCTCTTTCAAGCATTTTACGGATAATAAAAGGCTTAAACAGTTCAGAAGCCATACCTTTAGGCAGTCCACATTCATTTAGTTTAAGATCAGGACCAACTACAATAACCGACCGCCCTGAATAATCGACACGTTTACCAAGAAGATTCTGACGAAATCTTCCTTGCTTTCCTTTTAACGAGTCACTAAGTGATTTTAACGGTCTGTTTGATTCAGTTTTAACAGCATTTGCCTTTCTGGAGTTATCAAACAATGAGTCGACCGCTTCCTGAAGCATACGTTTCTCATTGCGCATAATAACATCAGGGGCTTTTATCTCGATCAAGCGCTTAAGCCTGTTGTTTCGGATTATAACCCGACGATAAAGGTCATTCAGGTCAGAGGTAGCAAACCTACCGCCATCAAGAGGGACTAAAGGCCTCAATTCGGGAGGTATAACCGGCACAACTTTCACAATCATCCATTCCGGCTTGTTCTCAATCTTCTTATTTGCTTCGCGGAACGCTTCAAAAACTTGTAACCTTTTTAATGCCTCTTGTTTTCGTTGTTGAGATGTCTCTGTGTTGGCTTTATGCCTTAATTCATAAGAAATTTTATCGAGATCTAAGCGTGCAAGCAGATCATTTAATCCTTCGGCGCCCATTTTTGCGATAAACTTATCAGGGTGATCATCGTCAAGGTATTGATTATCAGCAGGTAAATTTTCAATTATTTCGAAATATTCTTCCTCGGTTAAAAAATCAAGATAATTAATACCATCAACTTCTTTAATACCAGCATTAATTACAACATAGCGTTCATAATAAATAATAGTTTCCAGCTTTTTGGTTTGCAAACCCAATAATGCCCCAATTTTATTTGGAAGAGAGCGAAAAAACCAGATATGGGCAACAGGAACAACCAATTGAATATGCCCCATACGTTCGCGGCGAACTTTTTTCTCTGTCACTTCAACACCACAACGGTCACAAATGATACCTTTGTATCTTATTCTTTTATATTTTCCGCAATGGCATTCCCAATCCTTAACCGGACCAAAAATCCGTTCACAAAAAAGGCCGTCTCTTTCCGGTTTATAGGTTCTATAATTAATTGTTTCCGGCTTTAATACTTCACCACTTGATCGTTCAAGAATAGTTTCTGGTGA
>CBDUSM010000021.1:0-9975 GCA_965369825.1 uncultured Bacteroidales bacterium | reverse complement strand
CAACAATTTTCCCTTTGCCTACATCACCCCACGGAAGGCCTAATAAAACATCAATTTTCATAATAAAATGCCTGCAATCAGGGCTAATTATCTTTTAACTTTCCGTAAAATGTTAAAGAATAATGTGATACTTCCACATTTAAGGTTTCTTCAACGTATTTTTTTATTTCTTTGATCCTGGAATCATAAAACTCAACAACCTCTCCGCTTTCAATATCAATGAAGTGATCATGCTTGCGAAATTTATACGCTCGCTCAAATTCTGCCGAATTGTGACCAAATTGATGCTTAGTAACAAGCTTGCAGTTCAATAAAAGTTCGATTGTGTTGTATAATGTAGCCCTGCTAACCCTGTACTTATTGTTCTTCATCCTGATGTACAAAGTTTCAATATCAAAATGACCTACTGTAGCATATATTTCCTTTAAAATAGTGTATCGTTCAGGCGTTTTTCTATGACCATTTTTTTCAAGGTAGTCGGTAAATATCTTCCTCACTGATTCCAGGGTTGCCTTTTCATTATCTTTATCCTTCATTCTAAAATTTTTGTGTAAAGATAATGAAAAAAAATTTATTAATATTTGGTTTAAATAAAAATAATTAAAGTTCACAAGAAAGAGAGTGAATAATCAGCTGTATATGAACTACATAGCTGTTACAATATCTTTTCATCCATCCGGTCAACACGAATCACCTTTTTAACAGGCTTTAGTTTCTTCAGATGGTTGATCAAATCATGCAGGCTTTTAGTATCGTAAACGTAAAGCATAACAATCCCATTCGACATCCCATCATGGCTCTCAAGATGAAACGAGCGGATATTAAGATCCAGCTTCTCTGTTATGGTCTTGGTAATATCATTAACAAGTCCCTTTTCGTCAATACTGGTTATCTTAATGCCAGCAAGAAAAGCAATCGATTCTTTATTTTTCCATTTGGCCTTTACGATTCTATTTCCATATTTCGACATAAGTTGAATGGCAATTTCACAATTCGTTCGATGAATTTCGATTTGATTTTTTGAGATCATAAAACCAAACACATCATCACCAGGGATTGGATTGCAGCAAGCAGATATAACATGTTTAATTTTGCTGACATCACTTTCAAGGATCAATGATTCAGGATTTTTGCTGATTTTCTCAGCAATTGTTTCATCAAGTGTTTTTGGTTCACCCGGTTTTGATTTGGAAAACGGCCTGGTTAACAATCCCAGAATTCCCCCTCGTTCACCCTCCTGAAAACAAACCTTTAATTCCTTGATTGTAAAAGAGCCTGTAACAACCAGGTAATATAGTTCATTAACACCCCGTATATTATAATACTTTTGAAGGCGGATCTGATTCGACTTATTAAATTCAACCCCTATTTGATTTAATAACCCCATAAGCATTTCTTTTCCCTTACCAGCATATTTCCGTCTTTCAGTTTTTATAGCCTCTTTTATTCTTGATTTTGATTTTGCGGTAATAACAAAATTCAACCAGTCTTTTCTCGGAATTTGCTTTTTCGAAGTTATTATCTCCACCTGGTCTCCATTTGTTAGCTTATAACTTAAAGCAACCAGCTTATGATTTACCTTAGCCCCAATACATTGATTACCTACTTCTGTATGAATATTGTAAGCAAAATCCAGGGCGGTTGACCCTACAGGTAAGGTTTTTATATCTCCTTTCGGGGTGAAAACAAATATCTCATCAGAAAAAAGATGAAGCTTAAAATCATCAAGGAAGTCCAGTGCATCCGACTCAGGTACTTTAAGCATCTCGTTAAGCCTGTTCAGCCAGTGGTCAAGAGCCGACTCGGCTGATGATTTATTCTTGTATTTCCAGTGGGCGGCATAGCCTCTTTCCGCAATCTCATCCATGCGCTTTGTCCTGATTTGTACTTCTACCCACTTGCCGGTATGACTCATCACTGTTGAATGGAGGGCTTCATATCCATTAGCTTTGGGAGTTGATATCCAATCGCGTAAACGATTTTGCTTGGGACTGTAAAAATCAGTTACAATGGAATAAACCCTCCAGCAATCAACTTTTTCTGCTTCAAAATTCGAATCGATGATGATACGGATGGCAAAAAGATCAAAAACCTCCTCAAAGGTAATCTCTTTCTGTTTCATTTTTTTCCAGATAGAATAGATCGATTTTAACCTGCCTTCAATCTCAAAACTAACATGTTGTTCGTTCAACGATTTTTTACTCGGAGTATTAAATTTTACTATGAAACTTTTTCTTTTCTTCTCCGAATCTTTTATTTTATCAGAAATGGTCAGGTAAATTTCAGGCTCAGTATATTTTAACGCAAGATCTTCAAGTTCACTTTTTATAGCAAACAACCCCAGCCTGTGAGCAAGAGGAGAAAAAAGATAAATTGTTTCAGATGCAATTTTTAATTGCTTCTCTTTTGGCATAGCATCGAGGGTGCGCATATTATGCAACCTGTCAGCCAGCTTAATTAAAATAACCCTTACATCATCGGAAAGTGTTAAAAGCATTTTGCGGAAATTTTCTGCCTGAATCGAAGGGATTGTCGCATCAAAAATTTCTCCGATTTTTGTCAAACCGTCAATGATCTTGGTTGCTTTATCACCAAATTGTCGTTTGATCTCATCAAGAGAAAAATCAGTATCTTCTACAACATCATGAAGCAAGGCACAAATGATGGAAGTTTCACCCAACCCTATCTCTGCTGCTGCAATCCTTGCTACCTCCAATGGATGGTAAATGTAAGGTTCACCTGTTTTTCGGCGCATATCCTTATGCGCATTAACAGCAAAATTGAAAGCTTTCCGTATCGTCTTTGTATTTTTTACCCCATCGGCCGGTTTCCAGGCTTTCAATAACCTCCTGTATCGAAGCAAAATCTCCTTTTTCTCCTGCTCTTTATCAATCGTATACATAAATAATCAATGATTTTGTATCAGTAACCGACAACAAAATTAAAGCAATTTAAGGGATTATCGGTCATTGTTAATTCGTTTGTTCGTTTATTTTTTTCAACGGAAGGAGTTAAAAACTAATATCTATTCAAGCTTTTTAAATTTTAACGTTTACAAAACAGGATAAAAGTTCTACCTTTGAACCATATTATTGCGGTGTATACAATTATTGGAATCCCGGCGTTATTATTATTACGATGAGAAAAATCTGGCTATTAGTCGTATTAATTATTGGTTACCTAACTGTAACAGCAACACATCAGCGTGCCGGTGAAATCACCTTTAGGCACATTGAAGGGCTTACGTATGAGGTGACTATTTTGACATATACTTTTGCCCCCAGCCCTGCTGACAGACCCGAGCTGGAAATTCTTTGGGGCGATGGAACTTCCTCTATCCTACCTCGAACAGAGAAGATAGATCTCCCAAATGACATCAGGCGAAATGTTTATGTTGGGTACCATACTTACAGCGGAGCGTCAACGTATACCATCTCTCTCGAAGACCCAAACAGAAATTATGGCATTCTGAATATTCCTAACTCGGTAAATATCCCTCTATATATTGAAACTGTACTGGTTATTAATCCTTTCCTGGGGCCTAATAATTCGCCCCTCCTTTTAAATCCACCACTTGATAATGGATGTGTCGGCTCCCCTTACATTCATAATCCGGGTGCTTACGATGTGGATGGAGATAGTCTTTCTTACAGATTCGTTGTTTGTCGCGGTGCAAATGGCGATTTTATTCCTGGTTATGTTTATCCAAATGTGGCTGATCCTGGCAACCCACCGGGTGATCTTTCCATTAATCCTTACACCGGTGATATTAGATGGGAAAGCCCTACCATGCAGGGAGAATTCAACCTGGCCATGCTGATCGAAGAATGGAGAAATGGTGTCCTTATTAGTTCGATCATCCGGGATATGCAAATACAAATCGCCCCATGCGATAATAATCCACCGGTTATATCTCCTTTACCCGATACTTGTGTTGTTGCAGGTTCAACAATATCTTTTGATGTAGTGGCCACTGACGAAGATGAAGATGATGTTTTGACGCTTGTCGCAACAGGTGGGCCGCTGGTAATGGAAAACAATCCGGCTGATTTCCCCCAACCTATTGATTCAGTCGGCCATGTAACTTCTACCTTTACATGGAATACGGTCTGTTCGCATGTTCAAAAGCAACCGTACCAGGTTTATTTCAAAGTATTTGATGATGGATACCCAGTGCGGTTAATTGATATTAAAACCGTTAATATTGCAGTCAATGGCCCGGCACCTGAAAACCTAACCGCCTTGCCTATTGGGAATTCAATTTACCTTGAATGGGAAAAAAGCCCTTGTTCTAATGCAATTGGTTATAAAATTTATAGGCGCTTCGGGCCTTCAGGCTTTGAGCCGGGATACTGCGAAACAGGAATCCCATCCTGGACAGGGTTTAAACAAATAGCAGAAATAAATTCAATTAACGACACCAATTTTTTTGATGATAACTCAGGAATCGGACTAATAAGCGGCCTGGTATACTGTTATCGGGTGATTGCATTCTATCTCGATCAAGCAGAAAGTTACGCTTCAAACGAAGTGTGTGCCTCCTTAAAAAAAGATATTCCAATCATTACAAATATTAGTGTTGAGGAAACATATATTATTAATGGAGAAACATATATTGCGTGGTCAAAACCCACAGAAATGGACACATTATTAGCTCCTGGCCCATATAAGTACCTCATTAACTATGCTGATGATTTCTGGGGGAACAACCTTATGCTTATTGATTCGCTGACGACCGGGTTGGATGATACCATTTATTACCACACCCCGGTAAACACGATGGAATTCCCATTAAGTTACCGAATCGACCTTTACAATGATGAGCCCGGAAATAGATTTCTGGTAGGGTCAACACAAATTGCATCATCCCTGTTTTTATCGCTTGAGCCTACCGATAAGATGATGGTGCTTAATTTCGAGGCTTATGTACCATGGGTTAACGACACATTTGTAATCTATCGCGAGAATCCCGACACCCAGGAGTATGATTCAATTAGCTGGAGCACTATCCCGGTTTACCATGATTCTGCCCTGATAAATGGCCAAACCTATTGTTACATGGTAAAGGGGATCGGTAATTACTCATCGCCCGGTATCATTGATCCAATCGAAAACTATTCACAAATCGCTTGCGGGAAACCAATCGATAATGTGCCTCCTTGCCCGCCTGAACTTTTTATTACTACTGATTGCGACAGGGTAGCAAATGTTTTATTATGGACCAATCCTAATAATTATTGTGCTGATGATGTGGAAAAATACTATATTTATTATTCTTCTCTCCTGAATAGTGATATGTATATTCTCGACTCACTTTTTAGTGCATCGGACACCAGTTATGTTCATGCTAATCTTGCTTCTATTGCCGGCTGTTACGCAGTAACAGCAATTGATACGGCTGGCAACCAAAGCGATTTCAGCAATATTGTTTGTGTGAGCATTGATAGTTGCTCTCTCTATTCTCTTCCCAATGTATTTACACCTAACGGAGACGGATTTAATGACTATTTCGTTCCTTTTCCCTACACTTCTGTTGATAAAATAGATATTAAGGTCTTTAACCGCTGGGGCAGCCAGGTATACGAAACCAATGATCCTGAAATAAAATGGGATGGCAAAAATGAACAAACCAACCGGGAATGCACTGAAGGTGTATACTTCTACGTATGCGAAGTGTATGAGATCACCCTGGCAGGCCCAAAAAAACGAATTATCCAGGGGGTAGTACATCTTTTAAGATAGGACTGTTAGTTATAAGAATAATAACTTAAATTTGGGTGTCCTGATGCTGCAGACCTTTGTAATTTATTATTGGTTATTGATTATTGATTGTTTCTCATTTTTAATTTTTATTCCTCATTATTCCAATTCCTCTCAACAGTTTCTAAACTTTTAATAAAAATGCAATAGGCTCCTCGTCATTGATCTATCCTAAATGAGAAATTTGGAATGTCAATGAGAAATAACCAATAACAAATAAAATAATGAGGAATAAAAGATAACGAGGTCCTGCTTATATCTTGAGTGTCTTTCGCACAAAACAGAAGCACTTTTTTATAGCCTTTCGATCAAATCAACTACCCTGCAAGAATACCCCCATTCGTTATCGTACCATGATAAGATTTTGGCTGTTTTACCCAAAACCATGGTACTTTGTGCGTCAAAAATTGAAGAGTGGGGGTTGTGAATAATATCGACAGATACGATAGGGTCTTCTGTATATTCAAGTATTCCTTTCATCGGGCCTTCAGCAGCTTCCTTCATGGCCTGATTGATCTCCGCTTTGGTAGTTTCCACCTTTAAATTAACCACCAGATCTACAAGCGAACCTGTTGGTGTTGGAATCCTGACCGCCATCCCATCAAGTTTACCTTTCAGCTCAGGTATTATCGTACCAACAGCTTTAGCAGCACCTGTTGTTGTAGGAATTTGCGAAACAGCAGCCGAACGTGCTCTCCTCAAATCAGCATGAGGGGCATCCAAAATGCATTGATCATTGGTATAAGCATGGATAGTAGTCATTAACCCATTTTCTATACCAAATCTATCATTCAACACCTTGGCAACCGGGGCGAGGCAATTAGTAGTACAAGAAGCATTCGAAACGTATTGATCAGTATCACGAAGATCATTATCATTTACACCCAGAACAATCATTCTGTCAATTTCATCTTTAGCAGGCACAGTCAAAACAATTTTCTTTGCGCCATTTTTTAAGTGGTCACCATATCCTCCATTTGCGCCCTCTTTCGAACGGAAAATACCGGTTGCCTCAACCACCACATCAGGCGTTTCAGCCCAAGGGATATTAGCGGGGTTCCTTTCTGCTGAAACAAAAATGGTTCTACCATTAATTATCAAACTGTTATCATCATGATCAACAGTACCATTAAATTTCCCTTGTGTGGAGTCATATTTCAAAAGATGAGCAAGCACATTTGTGTTTGTCAGGTCATTGATTCCCACAATATCAATATTATCACGCTCAAGGGCAATTTTTAGCACATTCCTGCCAATACGCCCAAATCCATTAATTGCAACTTTTATTTTAGTCATTTTTTTTTAATTTTTCGCTATTAGTATTCAATCTAAATAAAGAGATGCAAAAGTACATTTAAATTAAATATATATAACGAGTTACTGAAATTAATTTTATTTGCTTGTCAGGTGCAACACCTGACAACACAAAACACGTAACTCTTTTCTTCGTATCTTTGCAAAGAGAACTAAAATGCAATGACTGATAAATTTATTTCACAGGCACTGGCAGCTAACCTGGCTGAGACCAGGTATAAAAATATTGTGATCCCAAAGTCACATCAGTTTTTTATTACCTTATCCGAATCCTATTATGGCATTCAAAAAAGGGCAAGTGAATGCCTGATCGAATATTCCCATCCTTATTCCAATCGTACATTTGTAATTGAACAACTTAGGGAGATCACGTTGGGTGACTTCTGGTATTATAGCAAGTTACAGGAAGCTGAGAAAGCATATAACATCCTTCTGGATGTATTTAACAGCCTACTGAAATCTGACATTAAGCAGGAACTCCAAATTCAGATCATCCAAACACTTCTGGAATTCGTAGAGTTACTAACTAACCAGGAAAATATTCAGTACGGAACAATTGCCAAAATCCTCAAAATATTCCAACAAAACCTCGCTTCCAAGGACATAAGCTTCATAAAAAGCTCAAAATCCTTCATAAAATATCTCTCCTCAACTGTTTTAATCCCCGAATTTAATTCAAAAATTCTTCTTTTAACAAAAGAAATTCTTTGCCGGAATATCCTGTTCTGGGAGAAAACAACAAAAATTGAGCAGTGGTATCAACAAAAAAAAACTTCCTTTACCCACGACTATAGTAATCAAATTGATACACTTGGCAGTAAGTATTACCAAACCCTCAGAAATAACACAAATTCCATAAAAAACTGGGAAAAATTAGTAAAAACAATCCCTTCTTATCACGGCATTGCAGAAACTTATAGAGACTATACAAACGAGTTTCATACATTTATTGAGAAATTCTATTTTTCTTTTTATCTCCTGCACTTACCGGGCATGGCTCACCTTCAAAACAGGTTGATCTGGGATATTAACAAAATGTTACGAAACGCCCTTGACGAAATTCCTTACGATGAAGTCATTGATTTTACCAATCTGATCTTTAACCTTTCGGAAGAGCTTCGAGCTGATCATATTTCGTCGGTTCTTGATTATCTCCTTACACTTGGTAAAAAAATTATTGACATTGACACAACAGAAGCAATGCCCTTGGTTGCTCATTTCGAGAAAAAGCTGATAACTTTTGGCTTCGAGAGTCCGGGCATCGTTTATGTAAACCAGGATTGGCAACTTAGTGTTAATGAAAACCACATCAAAAACATCAGGGTTTGGCTTGAGTTGATTGAATATCCCCATACGATACTTGAAAAGTTACTGGCAACATTAATTGTGTACCTAAAGATTGGTGGAATTTTTATCAGCGATACAGATCTCTTTCAGCGTGACATTACAAAAATCCTCAACAGCAATATTGCTCCCTATTTCAAACGTGTTAAGCAATTAACCAGAATTTTTCCGGTTTTTTTTAATGAAATCGGGGCTGAAGGCAATATCCGTAATTATACAACTGCCATCGATGAATTGTCGGGCAGGCAGGACCGGCTTGTTCACTTTCTCAGAAAACAGATCCATACCGAGAGTAACAACACCCTGATTGAGCTTACAAGGAAAATTTTTTATTTCTGGTACGACAGAAACCTTGATGCTATTAAATCATCCCTTCCACCTGATGTTTTTGAATCAATCGATCTAACAAATGAGTGGTATGAGCCTCTCCATAAAATGCTTCACGATTTGTGCCGGATGGATGGGGTCTCCCATTTCACCCTGTTGGATATGAAAGAGCAAAAATTCGATCGCCTGATTGATAACCTTCCAGATGAAAACACCAGGGATAAAAACCGGCTTAAATACATTAAAAAAATATACTCTCTTTTAAAAGAAAAATATTCATTTGATACGGTTGATATTATCTCCATACTACATAAATTTCCATTTCTTGATATCAGAGAGGTGGATGAATTTGGCGAAGCCCTTCATAGCAATAACTTTGAGAAGTCGTTGAAAATGATCTATCACTTCATGGAACTGTTGAAACAGATCATTTTTAACCCCAATCCAAGTGAAGGTTGGGAGAATATATATCATAAGCGTCATATTGCTATTGGGATCCCTTCAATGTATGGTGTTTATCGCGAAGATAAATTCGAAGCACTTGGCCTGACATTCAGGCTGGAAAAGATAGCCACGCAGTTAATGGAAAAAGTGGTGGATAGAATTAATCTCCAATACATTTCAGCCAAAACACTTAACGGAATTTTTAATATCCTGGAATACTTCAAGGAAGGGTTGGAATTAGATGGCATTTACAACCAGGGATTTAATTCCAACCTCCAAATGTTGAAATACAGCCTGACCTCCCGAAGCTTTTCATTAGATCAATACGTCAATATTTTCCAGTTCATTGCTGAAGACGTTAAAAGAACCATTAACAAATATTTTTTAAAATCATACGAAGAACCGCTAAAAGAGGTTGTTCCAAAATTATTCAAGCCTGAACATAAGCATGATGACAGAAGCAAGTCTCAACTGCTCAACAAAAAATCGGAGGAGTTTTACAGGGATATATTATCGTCAGCTTTCCTGATTCAACCGCTTGATAATCTTATCTCACGCATTTTACTTTCATTGAGAAATATGGTTGACATGCTATCGCCAGAATTGATCGATAGTGTGATGTTATATAACTCCGATCTGGTAATTAGCCCTCTTTACAAGGAAACCGTAACCATGGACAACCAGATCTTTCTTGGATCCAAGGGATATTACTTAAAAAAATTATTTCTGGCCGGATTCCCTGTTCCCGAAGGCTTTGTTCTTACAACTGAGGCTTTCAGGACCAGG
>CBDUSM010000020.1:0-10000 GCA_965369825.1 uncultured Bacteroidales bacterium | reverse complement strand
CAAACGATGAAACATTATGCGAATCCACAGTTGATTATACGGTAACGGTTAATGAACTGCCTGTACCACTCATCATCGGCAATGATAATGTATGCCTAAATGAAGTTGATATTATGTACAACACATCTTTCGTTGAAGGACACACCTATGAGTGGAGTATCACAGGTGGTGTTATTACAGCAGGTGCAAATGCCAATGAGATGACCGTTACATGGGAAGAAGTTGGAGAGGGTGAGGTCATGGTTACTGAAACCATCAGCGAGACAGGATGTATGGAAACTACCTCAATGACCGTAAATGTGAATCCATTACCCATGATCGACCTGAATGATATCAGTATGTGTCACAATCATGTTATTACGCTTGACGCAGGAAACCCGGATGCACAATCCTGGATATGGTCGACAGGAGAAACAACACAAACCATTGAAGTTGACTCTTCAGGTGTTGGGTTCAGCGGAACAAAAGATATTGCTGTTGCTGTAACAAGCATTGACGGTTGTATTTCAGAAAAATCAATTGTGGTTACCATCGATGATTGTTCCGGTATAGATGAGGATCTTTATCAATTAGATGTAAATCTATTCCCGAACCCCAATACAGGAACGTTCACCATTGAGCTGAAAGCAGAACAAAACGACCTGCTTAATTTAAAAATTGTTGATGCACGCGGTGCTGTGGTATTTGAAGAGAAAGAAGTGCACTTCAACGGAGTTCATACAAAAACTCTGAACCTGAGTGACTTGCAGGAAGGAATTTACTACTTGTTGATTAACAGTGACAAGGTTCATGTGGTTAAAAAGGTGGTGATCCAGCGATAGGAATACCTCACCCCTTAGTCTAAATGTGCTCTCAGGTGAAACACCTGACAGCCAGAACGCCGTCTAAACAATTTAGGCGGCTTTTTTTTACCTGAATCCCGCCGAAATTGTTAAATTCACTTTTCTACTTGCAATTCTCCCAAACGAATACTAACTTTGTTAGCTTATAATCAAAAAACAAAAGCCATGAAAAAAATTACTGTTCTCCTGGGAATTTTTGTATTCGCAATTTCCCTTTCAACATTAGCCCAAACCTTTACCTTTCAGTTCGAAAAACCCCAAATACAACAAACAGAAAATGGGTATTCAATCATCCTTTATGAAAACTGCCTGAACTTAGGTGACGAAGGACTACCGGAAATCCCTTATCGTGCAATTGATATCCTGCTGAACCAAAACCAGGAACTTATCAATGTTAAAATTATTTCAACAGACTATTACCCGACTGAGACAGGTATAAAGATCAAACCTGCTGTTAAACCCGTACCTATTTCTAAATTCAATGGTAAGTATGTACAACCGGAAGAAGACCAAACCGTCTACACATCAGAGGAACGTTATCCTGTCAGACCAATTGAAAGCCTAAGTACACATTTCCTCAATGGGCACGCTATCGGTTCTTTTACCATTTGTCCGGTAGAATATATCCCGGCACAACAGGAGGTTACATTTCTAAAAGAAATTACCATTCAGATTGAAACAAAGAGCAGTAAAAAAGCCAGGGAAGCATCACACCTGTTACGAACATCTTCAAGAATCGAAAGGAAGATAACCTCTGTGGTGGAAAATCCTAACGCCCTTGACAATTATTTCTATTCCAATACCAGAGATGATGACCCTTACGACTTACTCATTATCTCAAATGCTGCACTGTTACCCGGCTTTGATGATTATGTTGAATATAAAATATCTGTTGGGTTTTATGTCAAAACCATCACTGTAGAAGATATCTATTCACAGTATACGGGACAGGACGACCAGGAAAAAATCCGTAATTGTATCATCGACTATTATACAAACAACGGCATCGGATTTGTGATCCTTGCCGGTGATGCCGATCCTGCTAATCCTGATGACAGGATCATTCCTCACCGCGGTTTTGTTGCACTTGACGATACTGATATCCCAAGTGATATGTATTATTCAAACCTCGATGGAACATGGAACGATGATGGGGATAACTTATGGGGCGAGCCAGAGGAAGCGGATCTCTATTCGGAAGTAAGCATTGGAAGAATATGTGTTGACAGCCCAACCGAAGTAGAGAATTTTCTGGATAAGCTGACCCTGTACCAAAACGATCCTGTAGTAGCTGACGTAGAAAAATCATTGATCATCGGTGAATCACTAAATTCCTATACCTGGGGAGGAACCTATAAAGATGAGATAGTTAACGGCAGTTCAGCCAATGGGTATACCACGGTAGGTTTTCCGCCTAACATCATTGTCACTAAACTTTACGAGATGTTGGAAATGTGGAATAAAAGTGACGTCTTCAATCAGTTCAATAACGTGGGAATTAATCTGATGAACCACCTGGGACACTCCAACGTAACCTATAACATGAAAATGTATAATTCCGACCTGACTACAACGAACTTTACCAACGACGGCATCACCCGCGGTTTTGCAATAGGTTACTCCCAGGGATGCTATAATGGTTCCTTTGATAACCGCGGAACAGGAACCTCATATGGAGAGGACTGTTTTTCGGAAAAATTCACCGGCCTTGAAACAGGAGAAGTAGCTTGCGTTACTAACTCCCGTTATGGCTGGTACAACCCAGGCGGAACCAATAGCTCCTCCCAGTATTACGACCGGCTGTTCTTTGATGCAATCTACGGTAAAGATATCACCCTAATTGGTGATATGAATGCAGAATCAAAAGAGTTTGACATATCCTATATTAACAATAATAATTATTGGCGCTGGACAGCTTATGAGCTGAATCTTTTTGGTGACCCTTCAATGGATGTATGGACAGAACCACCAACAGATATTGTGGCTGACTATCCGGTAAGCACTACTATTGGCAGCACACAGGTTTCTTTCGATACCGACGCACCATATGCGCGTATCGCTATTATGCAAGATGGTGAACTGATTGGCCGGGCTGTAGCTGATATCAACGGCGATGCAGATGTTACCTTTCCAACAGTAACAAACCCGGCACCACTGGAGGTCTCAATCATTGCACATAATAAAAACAGGCATTTGGGATCAATTCTTATCATCTCTAATCAACCATATATCATCTATGCATCAAACCAAATCAATGATATTCTTGGCAACTCAAACGGACTAATTGATTATGGCGAATCCATTTATTTATCAATAGGTGTTACTAATGTCGGTGATCAACCATCTTATAATACAATAATCACCATTTCTACATCAGACCCTTATGTAATCATTACCGACGACAACCAAAACTATGGCGTTATTCAGGCAGGACAAACTGTTTCGGTGCCTGATGCTTTTGCTTTCGATGTTTTTGCTGACATCCCGGATGAACATGAGATCGCCTTTGATATTGTGATCTCAGGCGACGACACATGGTATGCCGAAATTGAGCTGGAAGCTTTTGCCCCCGTTCTTTCGATGGGTAACATTATCATCGATGACACGATTGGCGGCAATGCGAATACAAATATTGATCCGGGAGAAACCATTTCCATAATAATACCCTCATCCAATACAGGTCATAGCGACTGTTTTGAGGCAGAAGGAATACTTTCATCAACAAACCAGTATATAACCATCTCTGAGCCTACTGTGCTTATTGGAGATATGCCCCATGATACAACCATTTATGTTGCTTTTGAAGTAGATGTGGATGATTATGCGCCTATTGGCGACTATGTTGACATTTCTTATTCACTCTCTTCTGGTTTGTATATGGAAGAGATTTCCTACTCAATGATCATCGGCCTTATTTTTGAAAACTGGGAATCAGGCGATTTCAGCAAGTTCAATTGGTCGTCCTCCAGCACCTGGCCCTGGGGTATCGCACAATCAGGGGCGCAAGAGGGAATTTATTGTGTTTGCTCGGGAGTGATTAATAATGACGAAACTTCTAACATAATGATTACCTATAATTGTGTTTCTGCAGATGACATTTCCTTCTTCCGTAAAATATCATCCGAAGAAGAAGCAGACTATTTACGCTTTTATATTGACTACGAATTAGTCGACGAATGGTCAGGATTCTTCGATTGGGAAGAGGTTTCTTATCCGGTCCCTGCCGGTGTTCATACCTTTATGTGGCAATATGAAAAAAACGAAGAGGAAAAAGCCGGAGAAGATTGTGCATGGATTGATTATATTGTATTTCCACCTACCATCGTAACAGCATGCTACCCTGGTCCTGATACAACCATCTGTGAAGGGCTTACTTATCAGTGCGATGCCCTTGCCGCTAACTACACATCCCTGCAATGGACAACATCAGGTACAGGTACTTTTTCTGATATCACAATTCTTAACCCTGTTTATTCTCCAAGTGAAGATGATTATGAAGCAGAATCAGTTATCCTAACCCTTACAGCATTCAGCAACCTGCCTTGTGGTGATATTGTGAGAGATTTTACGTTGACATTTAACCCACTTCCTTCTACTCCGGAGATGCCGGCAGGCCCTGATTATGTAGACCTTTACTATACTACTACATCTGAATATACCATACCGGTTGCACCAAATGCAGATTCATACGTGTGGAACCTTGACCCTGTGTCTGCAGGATCGATTTCCGGCACAGAAATCAGTTCACTGGTCGAATGGGATTTAAACTTCTTGGGTGAAGCAATAATTTCCGTGAAAGCTATCAATGAGTGTGGTGAATCTGAGTTTTCTGAAGGTTTTGAAGTAACAGTAGATAACACAGTAGGGTTGGAAAACGCTCCCATCTCTTTAAAGATCAACATTATACCTAATCCTAACATGGGTGTATTCGTGTTAGATATTACAAGCCCGGGAGAAGAATCTTATTCCCTGAAAATCATAAATACTTCAGGATCGGTTATTTTCAATGAGCCCCATTTCATTATTAATAAAAGATATACCAGGAAATTTGATATTGGACACCTTAATGAAGGAATCTATTACCTGAGCCTGGAAAGCAATAATGTTAACATCGTCAGGAAACTGGTAATAATGAAATAATACCATTGGTAAACGAACGGCGAAAAGCGAAAAGCAAGATCCGCCCCTGAAGGGCCTAAATTTTATCTTCATCTAAATGAAATCATTTTCTGTATTTTTATTTTTTATTTTATTAAAGATGTCTGATTGTGTTTCACAACCCATCATCACCGGACATCTTTGCACTTCATTGGAAGAATTACCTGATGAGTGGATCATAACTGCTAAAGAAGAGTTAACTATCTGGTACGGCCATACTTCTCACGGAAGTCAAATCACTACTGGAATGCAAAACCTGATGAGCCATTATGGTTTCCCTTATGATTACAATTATTCAGGATCGGGTGGAGCTCTATCCTATCAGGAAGTTGGGGGAGACCTTGGTCATAATGGTGATCTTACATGGGAAGCTACAACACGAAATAAATTAAACGAACCGGGTAATGACCGTAACGTTGTAATATGGTCGTGGTGTGGAGGCGTTTCAAATAATACAGAAGATGGTATTAACATATACCTGAATGCAATGAACCAGCTGGAGATAGATTTCCCGGAGGTCAAATTTGTTTATATGACAGGCCATCTGGATGGAACAGGCGAAGAAGGAAATTTGCATGTAAGGAATAACCAGATACGAAATTATTGTATCGCCAATAATAAAATCCTGTTCGATTTTGCCGATATCGAGAGCTACGACCCTGACGGAAATTACTTTTTAGACCTTTATGCTAACGATAACTGCAATTATACAGGAGGAAACTGGGCTCAGGAATGGTGTGGGGCAAATCCCGGATCAGACCTTTGCTGGGACTGTTCGTGTGCTCACTCCCAACCTTTAAATTGTAACCTTAAAGGACGGGCATTTTGGTGGATGATTTCCCGAATTGCCGGGTGGACGGGCCCAACAAACATCGAATCACATGATGATTTACACCTCATGAAATTGAATAACTATCCTAATCCATTCAAGGATAAAACCACCATTTCCTTCTCTCTCCCCGAAAAAACAAAAGTGTCATTGGATATCTTCAATATTCATGGTGTTAAAATTAAATCGCTCGTATCAGACAAATGGTTAATGTTGGGACCGCATACCATCATTTGGGACGCAACAAATATAAACAGGGAAAGGGTACCACCCGGTATCTATTACTACACATTAATAACTCCTGAGCAAACGGAATCAAAACCAATTATTTTACTTCATTAATTACCAAAAAATATGAACATCAAACACTTGTTAATCATAATTTTACTACTTCCTGCTTTAATACTAAACGGACAGAACACCAATGTCAATCCTGACCCAAATGGAGATCCATGGATAGCAGGTGGCTTAAGGCCCCTTACCGTAGAAGACTGGGAATTCCTTGATGATCTTCCTGTTTTGGAACTGCCCGAAAATTACCAAACAAGGGATTTGCCTTATGCCATAGATAATTCACAACAGCCTTACTTCAGGCCTATCTTTAATCAACAGGGTGGTAGTTGTGGCCAGGCCAGCGGGATCGGCTATAACTTTACCTATGAGATCGATTTTGAACGGGATATTGCAGCAAACACTATCTATAACCAATATCCTACTCATTACACCTGGAACTTTTTAAATGGCGGCGTTGGTGGCGGTTCCTGGCATTTCGACGGTTGGGTAATCATAAGGGCTAACGGATGCCCTAATGTTTTTGATTATGGCGGACACTTCGCCTATGGAGGAGAGAGCAGATGGATGAGTGGATACGATGAGTATTATAATGGAATGCATAATAAAATGCTCGATATTTTCTCAATAAATGTTGGAACCTATGAGGAGCTGGAAACATTGAAATACTGGATGCATGACCATCTGATTGGTGCAGAAGTAGGTGGAATAGCATGTTTTGCTGCCGGTGTATCCGATGTCTTTACCATGACCACACTCCCATCAGGAACACCTGAAGCAGGAAAATCAGTGATTACGTACTGGGGAGCAGCTGTTAATCACGCCATGACTTTTATTGGATATAACGATTCGATCAGATACGATTTTAATAACGATGGATATTACACCACTGATCAGGACATCAATGCTGATGGAGTTGTTGATTTGAAAGATTGTGAAATTGGAGGGCTGATGATGGCTAACAGCTGGGGAACAGGATTCGGAAATGCCGGTAAAGCCTTCGTGATGTATAAACTACTTGCCGAAAATACTAATAATGGGGGTATCTGGAGTAACCTGGTGCATGTTATCCGTACACGGGAAATATTTGAACCAATCATTACTATTAAAGCAACGGTAAAACATACATCAAGAAACAAAATAAGAATACTCGCAGGAATATCATCAGATACTACCTCTACAGAACCTTCTCATGTAATGGGATTCCCCTTATTTAATTATCAGGGAGGAGATTTTTATATGCAAGGGGGTACGTCTGAAGCAGATAAAACCCTGGAATTGGGATTGGATATTACACCTATCCTGAGCTACATCACTCCCGGAGAACCCGCAAAATTTTTCCTGCAACTTGTCGAACAAGACCCATACAATGAGGGAACCGGAGAAATTATTTCTTATGCTATTATTGACTATACAAATGGCATTGAAGAAATAATCTGCGATGAACAGAATGTTCCAATCTTTGAAAATGGAACAACAACATTATCAGTAATTAAAGCTGTTGATTTTGATAAACCTGTTATTGAAACAGATGCTTTACCAAGTGCAGTAGTTAATGAGCCTTACGCTTATCAACTTAATGCTTCCGGTGGTGTCCTCCCTTATTTTTGGGATATTATTATGGATTATTCCGAGGAATCTGTTGAGTACGATTTCCCTGCTATTGAAGATCAACAACTTATCCCCACTGATAATGATGATGGTTATGCTGTTCAGGATCTGGAATTTCTTTTTCCTTTCTATGGAGAATATTATGATAATGTCACCCTCCTTACTGATGGGGCCATCATCTTTGAAGAACAATTTGTTTATTTGAGGAATGAAGAAGCGCTGAAGAATTTTAAAGTCATTGCCCCGTACAGCTCTGACCTGATGATATATCCTGCCCAGGGCGATGCCATGTGGTACAGTGGTGATGAAAATAGCGCCACATTCAGGTGGAAGACATCAAAATATGCCGAGCCGGAAATAGATGTGGATGTAGCAGTAACAATATACCCTGACGGATCCGTTGAGTTTTATTACGGGAATGATATCACCGAAGGTACAGGGTGGGCAGCCGGCGTTTCAAAAGGAGACGGGCAAAGTTACCTTATTGCCGCCCTTTCCAATGCCACCAGTATCCCTGATGATTATGCCACAGGATTTTATGCTCCTGGATTTCCTTTCGGTATGGGAATATCTCCCGAAGGCGTTTTCAGTGGAACACCGGAAATCAGTAACCAAACATGGGATATAACATTTAAAGTAACCGACCATTATAATATTTTCTCAACCAAAACATTGGCTTTTTCAACAGTCAATGTCGGAATCAGTGATATAATTTCCCCATTATTACTCAATCTTGAACAGAATGTCCCAAATCCATTTGAACATTTTTCAATTATCAATTATCAATTACCAATTAATGCCCATACTTCACTAGTGGTATTTGATATTACTGGCAAAGAAGTGGTACAACTGGTGGATGAAACACAAAAAGCAGGGGAATACGCTGTTGAACTTAATGCCCACGGATTGGAAAATGGAATTTACTTCTATAAATTAACATCAGGAAGTCAGTCCGTTACAAAGAAATTCATCTTGATGCGGTAATAGCATATGAAAAACGAGTAGCAATATTTATTTATAATATGAAAAAAGTAGTTTTTCTTTTAATATTCATAATTTCTTCGGTTTTTTTCATACCTGATCTTTCGGCACAAACATATCTTCCTAAGACTGACTCACTGCATATTCTTTATAAGGCAGGAATTTACAAACCTATATCGGCTGAGGACTCAATTATGCTTACCAACCTGCCTGTATTAGAACTACCGGAGCATTATAAAGACAGCCGTGCTCCGCTACTCCCGGCAGTACTTGATAATTCAACTCAACCTTATTTCAGACCTCCGTATAATCAGGCTGGCTATGCCTGTGGGCAGGCAGCACTGGTTGGCTATAACTTCACTTATGAAATAAATTACAAAAGAAATCTTCCGGGAAATGATCCTGACAATCAATATCCTACCCATTTTGTCTGGAACTGGATGAACGCTGCTAATAATTATGGTGGTGTTAGCTATTATCATACAATGGAAGTTCTCAGGGATGTAGGGACGCCTAATGTTACCGAATATGGTGGTATGTCTGAAGGAGGCCCCAAACGATGGATGACAGGTTATGATGATTATTACAGTGCCATGCAAAACCGTATTACCCAGGCCTATAATATCCGGACCGATACGTACGAAGGATTTATGACATTGAAGTATTGGTTGTTTGACCACCTTGATGGTTCACCTGTTGGCGGGCTGGCAAGTTTTTATGCAAATCAACCTTACATGTATTTTCTTCCTCAAGGTACTCCTGAAGCCGGTAAATATGTGTGCGTCGGATGGGCATCTCATTCATCTCATGCTTTGACAATCGTCGGGTGGAATGACTCTATTTGCTGGGATTATAATAATGACGGACAGTACACCAACGATATTGACATCAACGGTGATGGGATAATAGACATAAAGGATTGGGAAATTGGTGGTTTTAAATTTGTAAATAGCTATGGGGGTGTTCCTGGCTGGGGCAATAACGGATTCTGTTATATGATGTATAAAACAGTAGCTGATAAATTTGGTGAAGGAGGCTACTGGAACAGTACATCAAATGTCCTGAAAGTAAAAGAAGATTGCTCACCACAAATTACGTACAAAGTAAAAATCAAATATACCTGCCGGGATCAATTAAAAGTAACAGCAGGAGTTTCTATTGATACAACAGCCACGGAACCTGATCATGAGCTTGCCTTTCCCATTTTCAACTACCAGGGTGCCTGTTTGTATATGCAGGGCGGTGATACAGAAGAAGATAAAACCATCGAATTCGGTCTCGATGTTAC
>CBDUSM010000019.1:0-10459 GCA_965369825.1 uncultured Bacteroidales bacterium | reverse complement strand
GACTAAAGTGGTGGGGAAAAAACAATGAAATTATGATTGAAGTAAAAAATTTGTCAAAAGCATACGATGGGGTTACAGTTTTAAATATTCCTTGGATGAAAATTCCGAGAGGGGAAAGTTTTGGTTTGGTTGGGAATAATGGTGCTGGTAAAACCACATTCTTCAGGTTGATCCTGGATTTAATCAGGGCTAATTCCGGAACAGTTATGAGCAAGGGAAAAGATGTTTCGCAAGATGAAAGCTGGAAATTTGATACTGCCTCATACCTTGATGACGGATTTTTAATTGATTTTTTAACACCAGAGGAATTTTTTAGGTTCACTGCTAATGTCAGATCGCTCACAGAGGGTGACTTAAATGAGTTTTATTTGTTATTTAGAGATTTTTTCAATGATGAAATCCTTGAGAAAGGAAAGCTCATCCGTGACCTTTCAAGGGGTAATCAGAAAAAAGTTGGAATTGCAGCTACACTGATGTCCGATCCGGAAATTATCATTATGGACGAACCTTTTAACAGCCTTGACCCAACTACCCAGATAAGGTTAAAGATTCTTTTAAATGATTGGCGGAAAGACAAAAACACTACGATGCTTATTTCAAGCCATGACCTGAATCATGTTTCAGAAGTTAGCGATCGCATTGTTATCCTTGATAAGGGAAATATTGTTAAGGACATACATTCAAGTAACAATACGTTAAAAGAACTTGAGGATTACTTTTACACACAGATTTATGCACAGCCATAAGTGACTTCACTTCCTTCAAAGTCAAATTATTGGTAAATAAAAAAATATTCAGTAATGATTGTTCAGGGTGGAGGTATTACACCGTCATAATGTCTTTTTCTTTGGCTTCCAACAAAATATCTATTTTTTTTACATGGTCGTTGGTTAGCTCCTGGATTTCTTCTTCCAGTTTTTTTACATCATCTTCCGGTGTGCCTTCGTTTTTTAATTTTTTTGCCTGATCGTTGGCTGTTCTCCTGATATTCCTGATGCTTATTTTTGAATTTTCAACTTCACTTTTTGTCTGTTTCACCAAATCCTTACGTCTCTCTTCGGTTAGTGCCGGAACACCTATTCGCAGCACTTCTCCATTGTTCACCGGGTTAAACCCCAGGTTAGCAGCCTGGATAGCCTTGTCAATAGTATCAAGCATTCCTTTATCCCAGGGTTGGACAATAATTTGGCGAGGATCAGGGGTGCTGATATTAGCTACCTGATTTAAGGGTGTTATTACTCCGTAATAATCTATTTTTATAGAATCGAGCATATCCGGGCTGGCTTTACCTGCCCTGATTTTGTGGAATTCACGCTCAAGGTGGGAGATGGCATTTTGCATCTCTTCCCTGGCTTCTTCAAGGCATAAAAGGCAATCGTCGGTCATAATTGGAGTTTTTTGTTATGATATATGGCAAATATAGTACATTAATGTAAAATATGACTAATTCGAAACAAGCGTTCCAATATTTTCGCCAGCTACAACCTTTTTTAGATTTCCCCTGTTATTCATATTAAAGACTACGATAGGCAAATTGTTATCCCTGCAAAGTGTAAATGCAGTCATATCCATTATTTTCAATTTCTTTTCATACGCTTCAATAAAAGTCAGGTTGCTGTATTTCGTAGCTAAAGGATTTTTTTCCGGATCAGAAGAATAAACACCATCTACCCTCGTACCCTTCAGGATAACATCAGCTTTTATTTCAAGTGCGCGTAAGGCAGCGGCAGAGTCAGTGGTGAAATATGGATTCCCAGTGCCTCCACTTAAGAAAACAACAAATCCTTTTTCAAGGCCAGTAATGGCTCTTCGACTGCTAATTTTTTCAGCAATAGGGTCAATAGCTATTCCGGAAAGTATGCAAGATTTAATGTTTTGGTTATCGAGGGCATCTTGCAAGGCCAAACTATTAATGATGGTTGCCAGCATACCCATATAATCGCCTTGCACCCGGTCAATACCTTCGTTTTTGCCTTGTAGCCCCCTGAAAATATTTCCGCCACCAATAACAACAGCTACTTCAATACCCTGGTTTATTACATCACGAATTTCATTGGCGTATTGATTGATTCGTTCAGGGTTAAGGCTTTGATTATCGTCTCCCATCAAGGCTTGACCGCTGAGTTTAAGTAATATTCGCTTATATTTCATCCTGTACATTTAATAAATTCCAAATCAAAAGCACCAAATATCAAATAAAGTGAGATTTATTTGTAATAATGCCTTAAAAGTAATAAAATTATTTTTTCCCGGAAAAAATTTTAAATTAAGCCTGAATTATTTTCTTTTCCCGTGGCAATGTTTGAATTTTTTTCCACTTCCACAAGGGCAAGGGTCGTTTCTGCCTACTTTTTTATCGACTTTTCTCGGCTGGGTAATTTGTTTTTGCTGGGTGTTGCTGTGTGCCTGACTTAACAGGTCTGATCTTTCTTCTTTAAGGTTGCGGAGGTCTCCTCTTTCTTTGTATCGGCCTTCCCTTATATTTTTTGGATCTTGAATAGGAATCTGTGCCTTAATAATAAAAGAGATGTCATCTTTATTGATTTTTTCGATCATTGTTTTGAATAATCCAAACGACTCGAATTTATAAATCAATAACGGATCTTTTTGTTCATAAGTAGCAGACTGCACCGACTGCTTCAGGTCATCCATTTCCCGAAGGTGTTCTTTCCATGCATTATCAATGGTTGCAAGTGTAAGTCCTTTTTCAATAGCCAGAGCTACTTCTTCGCCTTCACTCTCATACGATTTTTTCAGATTGGCGATTATTTGCAGGGTTTTTTTACCATCAGTCAACGGGATGGCAATATTTTCATATTGAGAATTATTTTCAAACACTTCTTTTATTACCGGGAATGCTTGTTGAGCAATACGCTTCCTTTTGGCTTGGTAAGCTTTGTAAATATCGTCGTATAGTTGATCTGATATCTGAGGTATATTTTTTGCCAGAAAATCAGATTCATTAATTTTGGGGTCGTATGAGAAACATTTTAATGATTCAAGTTTAAACTCTGCATAATCCCGTACTTCCTGATAATCTCCAACTGTTTTTTCTATGAGATCATACAACATATTAGAGATGTCGAGAGCCAGGCGATCACCAAAAAGCGCATGATGTCTTTTGCTATAGATCACCTCTCTTTGAGTATTCATAACATCGTCATACTCCAGTAATCTTTTTCTTATGCCAAAGTTGTTTTCTTCAACTTTTTTCTGGGCTCTTTCAATTGATTTTGTGATCATGGAGTGCTGGATAACTTCACCTTCACCTATACCGAGCCGGTCCATAACTTTGGCTATTCTTCCTGATCCAAACATTCGCATCAAGTCATCTTCCAGGGATACAAAGAATTGCGAACTTCCGGGATCGCCCTGTCTTCCTGACCGGCCTCGCAACTGTCGGTCAACGCGTCGTGACTCGTGCCTTTCAGTACCGATGATAGCCAGGCCGCCAGCCTCTATAACCCCTTCCCCCAGTTTGATGTCAGTTCCTCTACCGGCCATATTTGTTGCAATTGTCACTGTTCCTGCCAGGCCAGCCTCTAAAATAACCTGTGCTTCTTTCTGGTGTAATTTAGCGTTTAATACATTGTGCCTGATCCGTTTTATTTTTAACATCCTGCTGAGCAATTCAGATGTTTCTACAGATGTTGTACCCACAAGTACAGGCCTGCCGGCATTTACCAGATCGGCTATCTCATTGATAACAGCATTGAACTTTTCCCTTTTGGTTTTGTAAACCAGGTCTTCTCTGTCATTGCGTATTATGGGTTTGTTAGTTGGAATAACAACAACATCAAGTTTATAGATATCCCAAAGTTCGCCGGCTTCTGTCTCAGCAGTACCTGTCATCCCGGAGAGCTTCTTATACATCCGAAAGTAATTTTGCAAGGTAATGGTAGCGTATGTTTGGGTTGCTGCTTCAACCTTTACATTTTCTTTTGCCTCAATGGCCTGGTGAAGCCCATCTGAGTATCTTCTGCCCTCCATTATCCGGCCTGATTGCTCATCAACGATTTTGATTTTATTTTCAATGATCACATATTCCACATCAGTTTCAAAAAGGGTGTACGCCCTTAAGAGTTGATTAACGGTGTGGATTCTGTCGGATTTTATGGAATAATCAACAATTAACTCATTTTTCTTTTCAAGTTGTTTCGTTTCACTCAGGCCCGATTTATCAAGTGTTGCAATTTCAGCGCCAATGTCGGGCATTATAAAGAAGTTGGGATCGTCATAATAAGCTGTTAGTATGTCAATTCCTTTTTCGGTAAGGTCGATGGAGTTATGTTTTTCATCAATAACAAAATAAAGCTCATCATCAATGATGTGCATATGTTTATTTTGTTCCTGCATGTAAAAATTTTCTGTTTTTTGCATCAGGGTTTTTCTTCCTTCTTCACTAAGGAATTTGATCAGGGCTTTGTTTTTTGGCAATCCTCTGTATGCCCTGAAAAGTTGGTCGCTGCCTTTCTTGATATTGTCGGGGTTTAACGAATCGGCTAATAATTGCTTAGCTTCAGCCAGAACTTTGGTAACCAGACTTTTTTGCAGGCTGTAAAGTTTTTGAATATGTGGTTTAAGTACATCAAACTCCTGTTTATCGCCGGCAGGCGTTGGCCCGGAAATAATCAATGGTGTCCGCGCATCGTCAATTAAAACGGAATCAACCTCATCGACGATAACAAAATTATGTTTTCTCTGCACCAGCTCCTCGGGATTGCTGGTCATATTGTCGCGGAGATAGTCAAATCCAAATTCATTATTTGTTCCAAAAGTAACATCAGCAAGGTAAGCATTCCGGCGTTCGGTTGAATTAGGATCATGATTGTCAATACAGTCTACTTTCAAGCCATGGAATTCATACAAGACCCCCATCCACTCAGCATCTCTTTTAGCAAGATAGTCGTTAACCGTCACAATATGGACGCCTTTTCCAGGGAGAGCATTCAGGTAAACCGGTAAAGTGGCAACTAACGTTTTTCCTTCACCTGTTCCCATCTCAGTAATTTTTCCCTCATGAAGTACAATGCCACCAATGAGCTGAACATCATAATGAACCATATTCCATTGGGTAATGTTTCCACCAGCTATCCAATGGGTTGCATAATGTACCTTGTTGCCAACGATTTTAACATTTTCTTTAGTAGCAGCAAGCTCTTTATCTCGTTCTGTCGCAGTAACTTCAACAACCTCATTTTCTTTGAATCGAAGTGCTGTTTCTTTCATTACAGCAAAAGCTTCCGGGAGGATTTCATCAAGAATAACCTGGGTTTTAGTGTAGCTATCTTTTTCTAATTGATCAATACTGTGATATATTATTTCTTTTTCGTCAATATCCAGGTCAGGATTTTGATCGATTTGCTTCTTAAACTCAATTATTTGATTCCCTTCATCCAGGATGCCGTCAGCAATTTTTTTCTTAAACTCAATTGTTTTAGCTCTTAAATCGTCATTACTGAGTTGAGATGTTGAGTGATAGGCTTCCTTTATTTTGTTTAGGATAGGAGTTATCGTTTTAATATCTTTATCAGATTTATTGCCAAGAAGATTGCTAAGGAATCTAGCCATTTGTTGGTGTCAATTAGTATTCATCTTCATGAAAGAAAAAATCTTCTTTCGTGGGATAATCAGGCCATAAGTCTTCTATTCGCTCATAGATTTCTCCTTCATCTTCAATTTCTCTCAGGTTTTCTGTTACTTCAGGAGGGGCTCCTGATCGTATACAAAAATCTACTAATTCTTCTCGAGTTGCAGGCCAAGGTGCATCTTCGAGTTTAGAAGCTAGCTCTAAAGTCCAATACATAACACGAAGATTTTAGTGGATTAATTTTTTGCAAAAATAATTTTTTTTAAAACACCCACAAGATTTTTTTTTATTTTTTAAAAAAAATAATTGTTTTACTTTCTAAGTCCTTGCGTTCCAGATTGTTTCGGGCGCATTTAGATCACGGGCAAATTTTCTGGCTAACACAAACAAATAATCGGACAGGCGATTCAGGTATTTTACCGCCAACATGTCAACATAGTGATTATCAGATAATTCGATAGTGATTCGTTCAGCCCTCCTGCATATACATCTGGCAATATGACAATGAGAAACGACAGGATGGCCACCTGGTAAAATAAATGAATTCAGCGTAGGGAGTTCTTCGTTCATTTGGTCTATTTCATCTTCGAGAAACAGTATATCTTTATCTTCAAGGAGAGGTAGAGTGTTGTTTTTATGGTTTTTATCAGAAGCAAGCAGGGATTCTACAGTAAACAAACGGTCCTGAATCTCGAGTAATACCATTTTATATTGACGACTGATTTCAAAATCGCGGATAAGGCCGATATATGAATTTAATTCATCTACGGTGCCATAGGCTTCTATTCGTATATGATTTTTAGGCACTCTTGTGCCTCCAATTAAGGAGGTTTCCCCCTTATCGCCCTTTCTGGTATATATTTTCCACTGAGAAGCCATTGTTTGTAATTCGCTATTCTTTATTCGCTATTCTGATTATATTCGGGCATGCTGGCGATCTTTTTGTTAATTTCATCCGATTCCACCATCCCATCAATTAGCCTGATAATCCGATGAGCCTGTTGGGCAATATCTTCTTCATGGGTAACAATAATAATAGTATTGCCAGCTTTATGAATATCCTTAAGCAAACTGAGTATCTCTAATGAAGTTTTTGAATCGAGATTGCCCGTAGGCTCATCAGCAAGAATAATGGATGGATGATTGACCAGGGCCCGTGCAATTGCGACTCGTTGACGCTCGCCCCCTGAAAGTTCATTTGGCTTATGCAATATCCGGTCACTTAATTTAACATCCTCTAATACTTCTTTTGCCCTTGCGCTACGGTTTACCTTGTTTATACCGGCATAAATTTGAGGAAGCATAACATTCTCAAGAGCTGTAGAGCGTGGCAAAAGATTAAAGGTTTGAAAAATAAAACCGATCTCTTTGTTTCTGATCTCAGCAAGGTGGTTATCATTAAATTTACTGACATCGTTGCCATTTAAAAAATATTTCCCATCAGTCGGTGTGTCGAGGCAGCCTATGAGATTCATTAATGTTGATTTTCCTGACCCGGATGGCCCCATTAAGGCAACAAATTCGTTCTGATTGATGCTTAAGGAAATTGATCGTAGGGCCCTGACTATTTCTGAACCTACTTTGAAATGGCGTGAAATTTTTTCCAGCCGAATAACTTCTTCTTTCATATCCTGTGCTTTTTAATTAAAGCAAAATTAATAACATTCCTTAAAATCGTATGATAAAATTTTCTTTACTAAGCTCTTTGTTGAAAAAAATTATTCCCAAATTAAAAAGATCTACGGTTACGGTTGTCTTTTTATGGGCTTTCATGTGGTTCCATAAAGAGCGGTTTTTATCATTATTATTTAAGTCTCTGATTATCATAAACGATTCGTTGGATAAAAAAGGTATTGAATCTTCTATTATTTTTAGTATTTCACCTGGTTCGCAAAAACGATTAATGCAAATAAGATCAATTTTTTGATTTTTATTTTCAAATTGTGATGAGAGAGAGGCCGAAAATATTTCAGATAAAATGATATTGTTAAAATCGATTCTTGAAATATTGTCATACAACAGGTTGTATGTTAATTGACTACATGGAAAAGTAATAATTTGACTTTCAGGAGATGCGATAGACATATGAATGGCTGAAAGCCCTGTAAAGCTTCCAAGATCGATTATAGTTTTCGGATTGAAATACCTGATAAGCCTGAATACCAATCGATGATATTTATTATTTTTAACAATGTTTTTCCTTTGTTTTCTGAGTCCAATGGATGGAAGCTCAAGAAATTCTTTCGTTTTTGCATCATTCGATCTGAACAGGTCTTCATAAACATCTTTATTTATCGACTTCATCAGACGATATTCCGGATAATCATTCTTATCATTAATAGGCCCGGTTACAAGATTGTACAAAAAAGGAGAATGGATTTCATACCTTGTTTGGGAGGATAGAAAGTACTTAATATATGAAGTAACAGGAATCATGCCTTTAATAGACTAAGATAATAATTCTTTGCGATATACATATCATGCTCCCCATGTTTCTCTGTCTAAGCTTCGGTATTGTATAGCCTCAGCGAGATGTTCGACAAGAATGTTTTTACTTTGGTCAAGGTCGGCTATTGTCCTGGCTACTTTCAAAATCCGGTTGTATGCGCGTGCAGAAAGGTTAAGTTTTTCCATAGCATTTCTTAATATCAATTCCCCGGCTTCATTTATTTTACAAGCTACCTCCAGAATTTTTGAGGGAATTTGGGCATTACAATAAATCCCTTTGTCGTTTTTAAACCTCTCTTCCTGAATTTTTCTGGCTTTTTCAACACGTTTTCGGATATCATTACTTTTTTCGCCACTTCTTTTTTTATTTAATTCTTTAAAAGGGACCGGAGTAACCTCAATATGAATGTCAATTCTATCAAGTAATGGCCCGGAGATTTTATTCAGGTACTTTTGCACGGTACCTGGTTGGCATACGCACTCTTTATACGGGTGGTTGTAATATCCACAGGGGCATGGATTCATGGCTGCTACCAGCATAAAACTGGCTGGATATTCAACTGTAACCTTAGCTCTTGCAATTGTAACAATCCGGTCTTCAATAGGTTGACGCATTACTTCGAGCGCAGATCTTTTAAATTCGGGGAGCTCATCAAGAAACAAGACGCCATTATGAGCCAGGGATATTTCACCGGGTTGAGGGTATGACCCTCCTCCCACCAATCCTGCATCGCTGATCGTATGATGAGGCGACCTAAATGGCCGTGATGTGATCAAAGCCGATCCTTTAGCCATTTTCCCTACTACTGAATGGATTTTGGTTGTCTCGAGTGCTTCCTGGATATTTAGAGGGGGTAGGATAGAGGGCAGCCTTTTGGCAATCATTGTTTTACCTGAACCCGGAGGGCCGATCAGTATGATATTGTGTCCGCCAGCAGCTGCAATTTCCATCGCTCTTTTTATGTTTTCCTGGCCTTTCACATCAGAAAAATCAAATTCATAATTGTTTAGTTTACGATAAAATTCTTCCCGGGTATTGACAATCACCTGCTCGGGGGTGGACTCTCCATTAAAGAAGTGTATCACTTCCAATATATTCTTTACGCCAAAAACCTGGAGGCCACTAACAATTGCTGCCTCTCTGGCATTTTGAAATGGAATGATCAGCCCTTTAAATTCATGTTTTTTTGCTTCGATAGCAATGGGTAAAGCGCCTTTTACGGGGTGAAGGCTACCATCAAGAGAAACTTCTCCCATGATGATATAATCTTTGACTTTTTCTGAATTAATCTGCTCGGATGCGGCCAGAATACCAATGGCAATAGGAAGATCATACGAGGATCCTTCTTTGCGAATATCTGCGGGGGCCAGGTTGATTACAATTTTTTTCCCTGGAATGGAATATCCAATATTTTTTAACGCCGCTTCAATACGTTGATGGCTTTCTTTTACAGCGCTATCGGGTAGTCCAACCATAAAAAAATTAATTCCACGGTCAATATTTACTTCAATGGTGATGGGAATTGCGTTTATCCCGTTTAGAGCACTCCCAAATGCTTTTACTAACATAAGCCGTTGATTGATACGTTTTTAGAGATGGGCTTTATCTCTTATTTATACCCTTAATCAGAAAAGTGAGGTTTTGTGACCCTGAAATGGAAAGAAAATTAAAAATTTAATGGCTGTAAGCTTTTTTACCACACTGGTTTGTATTTCGATTGGGACAGTATTTCCTGTGCATTGTTATTAAAGAGCATTTCTTTAAATTCAATATCCTGGTTATTATTCATATATGCCCGGACGATTTCCCAGCCTAACCAATGACCCAACCTTGCTGGTGATCCGGGAAAACCTCTTGTAAAAGGGCCTTCATTTAAAAATTTGTTCATAATTTGAATGTCTGTTGAGTATAACAGGCCGTTCTCTATAATAAATTGCCAAAGGTTTTCTTCGTTTTGTTGACACCACAGAAGCTGTTCTTCCGTGTATTGAATTTTAATATTATCAGCTAGCGCAGGAAGCATCGCATCAAGAAAGTATAATTGTTTCCCTTGGTAGATCATCAAATCGAGGAGAACATATCCGGGTTCGTTCATTTTTAAGTATTTTTCTCCTAATGCAAAAAAGCAATCCCTGACAATATATTTTTTATCGAATTCTTTGATCATATATAATGGAACCCCAAGCTCATGGTATGGTTTAAAATCAGGCCCCAAATAGGTATCAATTGCAATGATTAAGATGCTATCGGTTGCAATGATTTTATGTTGAAAGTCGAGGCTCGAGATATAAGTGTATACGGATGGAAGCGGTTCGTCAGGTAAGTAAAACCTATAATATTTCAATGCCAGGTTGATTTGATCTTCAATTAATGTAAGATTTTGAAAAACCTGCATTGACTCTATAAATAAATCTTTTATT
>CBDUSM010000018.1:0-10509 GCA_965369825.1 uncultured Bacteroidales bacterium | reverse complement strand
AGATAACATGTATGAAATTCTCCATAGATTAATAGCTATTGCTATTCCTCGTATTAGAGACTTCAGAGGGATCAATGATAAAGGGTTTGATGGTAGAGGAAATTTCACTTTTGGTGTTACCGAGCAAATCATTTTTTCGGAAATAGATATTGATAAAGTTAACCATATCAATGGCATGGATATCACTTTTGTAACATCGGCTAAAACCGATAAAGAAGCATATGCATTGTTGAAAGAATTTGGTATTCCGTTTAAAAATTAAAAATTTAAGTAGCTATGGCAAAAGAATCAATAAAAGCGAGAGAAGTCAAAAGACAAAAACTGGTTGATAGATACGCTGCGAAAAGGGCTGATCTTAAGGCAAAAGGTGACTTTGTGGGATTGCAGAAATTGCCCAGGAATGCATCTCCTGTGCGGTTGCATAACAGATGTCAACTCACCGGACGTCCAAAAGGATATATGCGGCAATTCGGTATTTCTCGCATCAACTTTCGTGAAATGGCACTTCAGGGCCTGATTCCCGGAATTAGGAAAGCAAGCTGGTAAGCGATTATTATTTAGTTAATTATTAATATAGAGTTAGGGTTTAAAATGAACACTGATCCAATAGCAGATTATTTAACAAGAGTCAGGAATGCAATAAAAGCCAACTTTAGAGTTGTTGAAATTCCTGCATCTAATATCAAGAAAGAAATAACTAAAATTCTTTTTGAACAAGGATATATTTTGAATTATAAATTTGAGGATGATATCGACTATGGTGTGATTAAAATCGCACTTAAGTATCATCCAGTTACCAAACAGCCGGCAATTAACAAACTCATAAGAGTCAGTAAACCAGGTTTAAGGCATTATGTTGGTGCAGATAATCTCCCAAGGGTGCTAAATGGACTTGGAATAGCTGTAATGTCAACGTCTCAGGGAGTTATGACAGATAAGAAAGCCAGGAAGCTTAATGTTGGTGGTGAAGTAATATGTTTTATCAGTTAAAATAAGAACAAAAATGTCACGAATAGGAAAATTACCGATTAATATCCCAGATGGGGTTCAGGTGACGATATCTGAAGATAATCAGATCAGCGTAAAGGGAAAACTAGGTGAACTTCACCAACATGTTGATCCAAGGATAAAAGTAAAACTTGAAGACTCTTCCTTGGTTTTAGAGTGCGGATCTGATCAGAAGGATGAAAAGTCATTGCATGGTCTTTATAGGGCACTGTTGGCTAATATGGTTAAAGGCGTTTCAGAGGGCTATGAAATTATTCAGGAACTGGTTGGTGTTGGCTATAAAGCTACTGCTAATGGACAAATACTGGAGCTCTCAGTTGGGTATTCTCACAATATTATCCTGGAGCTTCCTCCTGAAATCAAGGCTGTTACGACAGCAGAAAGAGGGAAGAGCCCAACTATTACACTCACTTGCATTGATAAACAATTAATAGGCCAGGTGGCTGCAAAGATTCGTTCATTTAGAAAGCCTGAACCGTATAAGGGCAAGGGTATTAGATTTAAAGGTGAAGTAATTAAGAAAAAAGCTGGTAAAGCTGCAGCTGAGAAATAAAAAAAAAACATATAAGATTTACTAATAATGTCTGTAAAAATTAAGAATAAAAAAGACTATCGGCGCTACAGGATCAAGATGCGTATCCGAAAAGTGATTAATGGAACTCCTGAGCGACCGAGGTTATCTGTATTTAGAAGCAATAAGCAAATATATGCTCAACTCATTGATGATACAGAAGGTAAAACGTTGATGGCGGCCTCATCTCGCCAGTTGGAGATTGATGACAAGAAAATTACCAAGACTGTACAAGCAGAGCTAGTTGGTAAACTTATTGCTGAGAAAGCAAAAGAAGCTGGTATTGAACAGGTTGTTTTCGATAGGAGTGGTTATTTATATCACGGTAGAATAAAAACATTAGCTGAAGCTGTCAGAAAAGGAGGCTTAAAATTCTAAAAAATATGGCAAATTTAAATATTAAAAGAGTAAAATCGAGCGAGATAGAATTTAAAGATAAACTCGTTAGCATTCAACGCGTAACAAAGGTTACAAAAGGTGGTAGGACATTTAGCTTTTCTGCAGTAGTTGTTGTTGGGAATGAAAACGGAGTTGTTGGATTCGGCCTTGGTAAAGCAAAAGAAGTAACATCTGCAATAGCTAAAGGTATTGATGATGCAAAAAAAAACCTAATCAAAGTGCCTGTGTTGAAAGGAACAATTCCGCACGAGCAAACAGGGAAATACAGCGGTGCTTTTGTTTTTCTTAAGCCAGCTAGCCCTGGTACTGGTGTTATTGCAGGAGGTGCTATGCGTGCTGTTCTTGAAAGTGTTGGCGTAAAAGACGTGTTGGCTAAATCAAAAGGATCTTCCAATCCCCATAGCGTTGTTAAAGCAACCATGAATGCACTGATGCAATTGAGAGATGCTATTTCAATAGCTCAAGTTAGAGATATTAGTTTAGACAAAGTTTTTAACGGTTAATAAAAGTTTGAGAGATGAAGAAGTATAAAATTAAACAAGTTAGAAGCGGCATTGGAAGAATTGGAAAGCAGAAAAAAACCTTGTATGCTCTCGGAATACACAAAATGCACCAAACTAAAGAAGTTACTGGAACACCCCAGGTACTGGGAATGATAAATAAAGTTAAACATCTATTAGTAGTAGAAGAAATATAAATTTTATTGTAATAATATCGAAGATATGGATTTAAGTAATCTTAAACCGGCTGAAGGCTCTGTAAAAAAAGGTAAACGGATTGGTCGTGGACAAGGATCAGGTAAAGGAGGAACCTCTACTAAAGGTCATAAAGGAGCACAATCAAGGTCGGGTTATAAAAGAAAAGCGGGCTTTGAAGGAGGTCAGATGCCTTTGTATAGAAGAGTCCCTAAATATGGTTTTAAGAATATTAATCGTAAGGAATACATAGGCGTTAACGTAGATGTTTTACAGAAATTAGCCGATGCTAAAGGACTTACTGTTTTTGATCAGGAAGTGCTAATTGGAAATGGAATAGCCTCTAAACATGATCTTATTAAAATTTTAGGAAGAGGCGAACTGAAAACAAAAATTGATGTAACTGCTCATGCTTTTTCTAAATCAGCTCTGGAAGCAATCGAATCGTTAGGCGGGGTTGCAACAAAAATTAATTCTTAATGAAAAAATTAGTCGAAACAATACGGAATATATATAAGATTGAAGATCTTAGGAACAGGATATTATATACCCTGGGAATTATTCTCATCTATCGTCTGGGGGCATACGTTGTGTTGCCTGGTGTGGATCCAAATCAATTAACCAACTTGCAGAATCAGGCTAGTGAAGGGTTACTTGGATTGTTAAACATGTTCTCAGGTGGCGCTTTCTCCAATGCATCAATTTTCGCATTAGGAATTATGCCTTATATCTCTGCATCTATTGTTGTGCAGCTACTTGGTATGGCTATTCCCTATTTCCAAAAATTGCAAAAAGAGGGTGAAAGCGGTAGGAAAAAAATAAACCAGATAACAAGATACCTTACTGTTATAATTTTAGTGTTTCAATCACCTGGATACGTTGCTAACCTGGTTAGTCAGCTTCCAGCGGAGGCTATCTACCCATTTAGCTCTGCCGTAACACATCATTCTATATTTTCGTTTTTTGGAATGTCATCAATTCTTATGCTTACAGCAGGGTCTCTATTTATCATGTGGCTGGGTGAGCGAATAACTGACAAAGGCATTGGTAACGGTATTTCATTAATTATCATGATTGGAATTATTGCCAGATTGCCTTTTGCTCTTTTTGGAGAGCTTGTCTCGAAACTGGAGCAGCAAGGTGGTGGATTAGTGATATTTGTAATTGAGATTGCATTCCTGATTTTTGTAATACTTTTATGTATATTGCTTGTTCAGGGAACACGTAGGATACCGGTTCAGTATGCTAAAAGAATTATTGGAAATAAACAGTATGGAGGTGTAAGGCAGTATATCCCCTTAAAAGTGAATGCTGCTGGCGTAATGCCGATTATTTTTGCACAGGCCATTATGTTCCTTCCTCTAACATTTGCTCGTTTTGGCTCTGAGTCAGTATCAGGTTTTGCTGCGACTTTCAGTAACATGAATGGTTTCTGGTATAATTTTGTGTTTGCTATCACGATTATTTTATTTACGTATTTTTATACAGCTATTACTATTAACCCCAACCAGATGGCAGAAGATATGAAAAAGAATGGTGGGTTTATCCCGGGAATAAAACCGGGAAGAAGGACAGCTGAGTTCATTGATAATATTATGTCAAGAATTACATTGCCCGGCTCCTTTTTTCTGGCATTTGTAGCTATCATGCCTGCTTTGGTTAGATTGCTTGGTATAAATACGCAATTTGCGCAATTTTTTGGCGGGACTTCACTTTTGATTCTGGTTGGTGTGATTCTTGATACGTTGCAACAAATTGAGAGTCATCTGTTAATGAGGCACTACGATGGCCTTACTAAATCCGGAAGGATTAAAGGACGATCATCATTTAGTATTAGTGGGTAACAGATAAGAAGAGGCATGGGGTTTCAAAGGGTCAAGCTGAAAGACGAAGAAGATATAAAGTTATTAAGAAAAAGTTCTTTACTTGTTGGTAAAATATTGGCGGAAGTAGCCAGGTACATTAAACCTGGTATCACTACGCTGGAATTGGATAAAATCGCTGAGGAATACATTCGCGATCATGATGCCATTCCTGGCTTCAAAGGGTATGAAGGGTTTCCCGGCACTTTATGTATTTCTATAAATGAACAAGTGGTTCATGGAATACCAGGAAAGCGGGTTTTAAAAGAGGGAGATATTGTTTCAATCGATTGCGGCGTGATTCAAAATGGATTTTATGGTGATTCGGCTTATACATTTGCTGTGGGAGATGTGAGTGACAGAAAAAAGGCGTTGATGAAACGAACAAAAGAATCCCTTTACAAAGGCATTGAAATGGCTGTGGCCGGGAAAAGAGTTGGTGATATTGGCTATGCTGTACAGCATCATGTTGAGCAGTCGGGTTACTCTGTAGTTCGTGATTTGGTTGGGCATGGTATTGGAAAGCATCTTCATGAAAAACCTGAAATTCCTAATTATGGGAAACGAGGATCAGGAATGAAATTAATTGAAGGTATGACAATCTGCATTGAACCTATGATCAATATGGGAACACGAGTGGTTGTGATGGAGAAAGACGGATGGACTATCAGAACTGCTGATAAGAAACCCTCTGCGCATTATGAACATGCGGTGGTTATCAGAAAAGAAAAAACTGAAATTTTATCAACTTTTAAATATATCGAAGAAGTGTTGAATTATTAATAAATGAAGAATGGCTAAACAATTATCAATCGAACAGGATGGAACAGTGAAAGAATCACTGGGTAACGCTATGTTTCGTGTTGAACTCGAAAATGGCCATATAATAACTGCGCATATTTCAGGAAAAATGCGTATGCATTACATTAAAATATTACCGGGTGATAAAGTTAAACTTGAAATGTCACCATATGACTTGACTAAGGGAAGAATAACTTTTCGATATAAATAATTCAAAGTAGGCTTGACAAAATATTGTACAATAAACCATACAAACAAAAAGATTAACTGAGATGAAAGTTAAAGCATCAATAAAGAAAAGATCTCCAGAATGTAAGATTGTCCGTAGAAAGGGGATACTTTATGTTATAAACAAAAAAACCCCCAGGTTTAAACAACGTCAGGGATAACGGATTTTGTAACTAGTAATAAATTTATATAATAATTACCAAATAGAAAAAGGACTATGGCTAGAATCGCAGGTATTGACATACCAAAAAACAAAAGAGGCGAAATCGCATTAACCTATATTTTTGGTTTAGGAAAGAGCACAGCTCAGAAAATTTTAGACCAGGCTAAAGTTGATAGAAGTAAGACTGTTCAGGACTGGACTGATGAAGAGCAAAATATGATACGCAGTATCGTGAGTGAGGAATTTAAAGTTGAAGGGGAGTTGCGTTCAGAAGTTCAGATGAACATTAAACGGCTTATGGATATTGGATCTTATCGGGGTATACGTCATAGAATAGGTATGCCACTTAGAGGACAGAGTACAAAGAATAATGCCCGTACAAGGAAAGGGAAAAAGAGAACGGTAGCCAATAAAAAGAAAGCTCCAAAAGGTTAATCAATTTTGTAGTTGTATTACTGGAATTTTATAGAATAATAGAAATATTTTAGATATGGCAAAAATAGTTAAGTCATCCAAGAAAAGAGTTGTTAAAGTTGATCCTCACGGACGTGCTTATATCAGGGCCTCATTCAATAATATCATTATTACCCTGACAAATAATGCTGGACAGGTAATAGCGTGGTCATCAGCCGGGAAGATGGGATTTCGTGGATCGAAAAAGAATACACCCTATGCTGCCCAGATGGCTGCACAGGATTGTTCGAAGGTTGCTTATGCGCTTGGATTGAGAAAAGTAAAAGTATTTGTGAATGGACCCGGATCAGGCCGTGAATCAGCCATGAGAACCATTCATACTTCGGGGATTGAAGTCTCAGAAATTCAGGATGTTACTCCCTTACCACATAATGGCTGCAGGCCTCCGAAAAGAAGAAGAGTTTAATTTTATTTTTAGAAATCAATTAATATATTTAACATATGGCAAGGTATATAGGTCCGAAGACTAAGATAGCCAGGAAGTTTAAAGAGCCCATTTTTGGCCCTGATAAGTATTTTGATAGAAAGAATTACGGCCCTGGAATGCATGGTAATTCAAAAAGAAGAAGGAAGCAATCAGAATATGGTGTTCAGCTTCAGGAAAAACAAAAAGCTAAATACACTTATGGTATTCTGGAAAAGCAGTTTAGGAATGTTTTTCACCGTGCATCCCGGAAAAAGGGGATTACTGGAGAAATTCTGCTTCAATTAATTGAGGCGCGTCTGGATAATGTTGTTTATCGTTTTGGTATTGCTCCTACTAGGGCAGGAGCAAGACAACTGGTATCCCATAAACACATAACTGTTAATGGAGATATCGTAAATATTCCTTCTTTTGCAGTAAAACCCGGCGATATTATTGGCGTTCGTGAAAAGTCTAAATCGTTAGAAGCAATTACAGAATCCCTTTCAAAAGGAACTAGCAAATATTCCTGGTTAGAATGGGAGGAAGAGAAGTTGGTCGGCAAATTTATGAACTACCCTGAGAGAGAAGAAATCCCTGAGAATATCAAAGAACAACTCATCGTTGAATTGTATTCAAAATAATCATTAGTAAGTTCGTCTTTCAATTCAAAACATTAACAGGTAAATAAATATGGCAATATTAGCTTTTCAAAAACCAGAAAAGGTTATTATGATCGAGGCAGATGAATTCAAAGGTATTTTTGAATTTCGCCCGCTTGAACCCGGCTTTGGTATCACAATTGGTAATGCATTAAGACGTATTCTCCTTTCTTCGCTTGAGGGTTATGCTATAACATCTATTATGGTGGATGGCATTGATCAGGAATTCTCATCAATCAAAGGTGTTGTTGAAGATGTAACAGGCATTATCCTGAATCTTAAACAGATTCGTTTTAAAAGACAAATTGAATCTGAGTCAACCGAGAAAGTAAATATCGTTATTGGCAATCAAGATGTTTTTACGGCTGGTGACATTAATAAATTTTTGTCCGTTTTTCAGGTATTAAACCCTGATCTGGTCATCTGTCAAATGGAACCGTCTGTAAAATTGTCAATGGAAATTACAATCAATAAAGGCCGTGGATACGTCCCTGTTGAAGAAAATAAATTGCTTAATGCCCCACTGGGAACAATATTTATGGATTCGATACACACTTCGATAATTAATGTTAAGTACCATGTGGAGAACTTTAGGGTTGAACAAAAAACTGATTATGAGAAATTAGTATTTGAAATCAGCACTGATGGTTCAATCCACCCAAAGGAAGCTTTGAAGGAAGCTGCAAAGATACTTATCCATCACTTTATGCTGTTCTCTGATGAGAAAATTACATTGGATACCGAAGAAAAGTCAGTTACAGAAGAATTTGATGAGAATACATTGCATATCCGTCAATTGCTTAAAACAAAACTTGTAGACCTGGATCTATCCGTGAGGGCACTTAATTGTTTGAAAGCTGCTGATGTTGAGAGTCTTGGCGATTTAGTGACTTTTAATAAAAACGATCTTCTTAAGTTTAGGAATTTTGGCAAAAAGTCACTTACAGAACTTGAAGAACTGGTTAAAACAAAAGGGTTGGAATTTGGAATGAATATTTCTAAATATAAATTAGATAAGGAATAATTGAGATGAGACATAGGAAGAAATTTAATCATTTAAGTAGAACGAGTACGCACAGAAAAGCTATGCTCTCTAATATGGCTACTTCTCTTATCATTCATAAGAGAATTAATACAACACTTGCCAAAGCTAAAACATTAAGAGGCTATATTGAGCCACTTATCACCAGATCAAAAGAGGATACTACCCACTCAAGGAGGATGATCTTTAAATATCTTCAAAGCAAAGAGGCTGTGACTGAACTTTTTAGAGAAATTGCTGTTAAGGTAGCCGACAGACCAGGAGGATATACCAGGATTCTGAAGACTGGAACCCGTTTGGGTGATAATGCAGAAATGGCACTAATTGAGTTAGTTGATTATAACGAAATCTACTTAACTGAAAAAGAAGCCAAGCAAGTCAAAACTTCCAGAAGGAGAAGAGGTGCGAAGAAGAAAGCTCAGGATGTAATTCCAGAAGAAGTTAAGGATACGACTGAAGAAATTAGTCCGGAGGATGAAAAAGCTGGTGAGATTGAACAGGTTGAGGAAGCAAAGGGTGTTGAAAAAACTGAAGAGGTAGAAAAGGAAGACCAACCAGCAGAAGTGGTGGCGGAAACTACTGAGAAGAAGGATGAAGTTGTAACCGCTGTTGAAGAAGGGGATTCACCTCCTCCTGAAATTGAAGAGGAGAAAGATGAACCAGAAGAAAAAACGGATAACTAACGATTTCCACTAAAATAAGTCAAAGGATAAGGTTGTCATTACTTTATCCTTTTTTTGTCTTTATTAATTTTTATAAAAAAAGAAATATGGGTTCAATAGTTAAAATTTTTGCAAGACAGATTCTCGATTCAAGAGGGAATCCTACGATTGAGGTTGATGTTTATACCAGCAATGGAGGGATGGGAAGAGCTGCAGTTCCTTCAGGAGCCTCCACCGGAGTGCATGAAGCTGTTGAATTGAGGGATGGTGATAAAAGCATGTATCATGGAAAAAGTGTTTCCAAAGCCGTTCATAATGTAAACAATATTCTGAATGAAGAGTTGAATGGGTATTTTGTTTCTGAGCAGCTGGAAATTGATGAACGCATGCTGGAGATCGATGGTACTCCTAATAAATCCAAGCTTGGAGCCAATGCTATTTTGGGCGTATCATTAGCGGTGGCTTATGCCGCTGCTGACGAATCTTCTCAATACCTTTTTCGTTATATTGGAGGTGTAAATGCACATCTGCTTCCAATACCCATGATGAATATTCTAAATGGAGGATCTCATGCTGATAATAGTATAGACTTTCAGGAATTTATGATCATGCCGGTTGGAGCAGATACCTTCTCTGAAGGCCTGCGGATGGGAGCTGAAATTTTTCATACCCTGAAGGCAGTATTGAAAAAAAAGAATTATTCAACGAATGTAGGTGATGAAGGCGGCTTTGCCCCAAATTTGAAATCTAATGAGGAAGGTATCAAAGTAATCCTGCAAGCCATTGAGAAAGCAGGGTTCAAGCCGGGAGAAGATGTTTACATTGCGCTCGATCCTGCTGCTTCCGAATATTACCTGCCGGAAGAGAACGTGTACCACCTTAAATGGTCGACCGGAGAAAAGCTGACACCATCTGAAATGGTCGATTTTTGGAAAAGCTGGGTCGATAAATATCCTATCATCTCAATTGAAGACGGAATGGCCGAGGATGACTGGGATGGATGGAAACTAATGACTGATGTTATGGGTGAAAAAATTCAACTTGTTGGTGATGATAATTTTGTAACAAACATCGATAGACTTCGAAAAGGTATTGATATGGGTGTTGCCAATTCTATTTTGATAAAACTTAATCAAATTGGAACTTTATCAGAAACCCTCAATTGTGTTGATTATGCTCATAAACATGGGTATACATCTGTTATCAGTCATCGATCAGGTGAAACAGAGGATACTACCATTGCTGATCTCGCTGTGGCTTTGAACACAGGATTGATCAAAACCGGCTCAGCTAGCAGGTCAGACAGAATTGCTAAATATAACCAGCTTTTACGTATTGAAGAAATATTGGGTAATTCGGCGTCCTACCTTGGTAAAGATTTTAGGTTTATTTAAATCGTATGTCTGACGCTAATCTGTTAATTTTTTTTGATAAATCCTGAATCGTTTTTGCAGAGTGGCTCCTGATTTCTCCATCTCTCCCAAAACCCGTTTAGCAACTCTGAAATATATATCTGGTAAAGATTTCGTTAAGGCAAAT
>CBDUSM010000017.1:0-10579 GCA_965369825.1 uncultured Bacteroidales bacterium | reverse complement strand
ATCAGGAAACGGGAACCTGTCCCATTTTGTTTTCCCTGAAAATATCCATAAATTTGCACTTACAAAACAACCAAAAAAAATTTATAACGCATTTCGTAATGTACAGGATTTTCTCACAAAGGGCCATTCCGGTATATCTGATCATCATCATAGTTTTATTGGTCTATTTTGTGCCAGTAACAGTTCCTTACCGTATTAAAAGTACAGGCAAGGTAATGCCGGCAAGAGAATATATTCTTTCGATTGGGCGCGACGGACAGCTTATCTCAAACCTAATGGACAACAGAAAAGGGGTAAGCAACCAATTCAATGCCTTTCAGTATGAAAGAGGCGGCGAAGTGAGTTACATCATAAACCAGAAAATTTCAGTGGGAGAAATAGTTCGTTCGGGAGATACGTTAGCCAATATCTCTTCATACAACACCCAAAAATTGCTGGTTTCGCTTCAGGGTGATCTCCGTGTTATGGAAGCTATGTTAGCTTTGTATCAAAGCGGAGAAAAAAGAGAGGTTATCGAAAAAGCCAACGCCGAACTTGATTATGCCCTTGCTGATGCCGATATCCAGGATAGTATTTTTGCCCGAAACAAGAAACTCTATGATACACAGGTAATACCTGATGAGGAATACGAATTACAATACCGGGAAACCCGGCTCAGACACTTACAGATTGCCATCAATAAGAAGCAGCTTTCAGCTTTGAAATCAGGGGTAAAAGAGGAAGAGATCGATTATATTCTGTCTCAGATCGATAAGATTAAACAGGATATCAACATAGTGGAGAAACAAATTGAAAAGCACACGCTGTTGTCGCCGGTTACAGGCATCGTTCAGCATACAGCACCCGGTGATACCTTGCTGATTATTCATGACGTTTCCGAATACCTTGTTTTTGTGCCTGTCAGGTTCAGTCAAAAAAAACATCTTTCTCCCGGAACACCTGTTAAAATACATATTGTTCACATAGGAAAAAACCTGACCGGTGAATTTATTCAAACAAATAATACAATATATTTTATTGACGGGAAGCAGGTATTAATGTCAATGGTTTCGTTGAAGGGATCATTCACTGATGTTTATCCCGGTATGGTGGTTAAATGTTCAATTAATTGCGGAGAGATAACCCTGAAGGAATACCTGAAGCGTTTGTTTGTTTCTGTTATAATATCCTGATCATGCGATTAGAATTAAAATACCTTGTGCCTTTGCATTTGCTGGATCAGATCAGGTCAGATGTGTTGATCTACACTGATTACGATAAGCATGTGCTTGCAAGGCCGGATAAACAATATACGGTCAGAAGCATCTATTACGATACCATGAGGCTTGAATATTATTATGAGAAGGTTGCCGGAATAAAAAGAAGAAAAAAGATACGCATCAGGGGGTACAACAAACTTGATTTGAACAAAAACAGTAACCCCGCAGTTTTTTTGGAAATCAAACGAAAGAATAACAATTTCATAAGCAAGAACAGAAGCCGTGTATTATATCATGACCTCGAAAATTTATTGACGAGCGGTGATATTGACCAGTATATTTTGCCGGATAAAAACAGGGATGTCAGGAATGACGCCGGAAAATTTTTATTTCACTATTTTCATAAATCCCTCAAACCTGTAGTTTTGATAGTTTATGAACGAGAAGCTTTTTTTTCTAAATTTGATGCACAGTTCAGGGTGAGTTTTGACAAAAACCTCAGGTCGAGGATATTTCCAGCACCTGCAAATATGTTTGATAATGCCCATATGAAATCATCATTAATGGGGAAATTTGTGCTGGAGGTAAAATATTCCGGGCCTCATCCCCGGTGGATGAAAGATTTGATCTACGACTACAGACTGACCCAGCGACCTGTTTCAAAATATACAATCAGCCTCGATCAGCATAAGATCTGGCAGTCAATGAACAAATTCAGGATATATGGAACAGCATAATGCAATTCAACGGTACGATATAGATATTAATCATATAGCTGCTTTAAAATAAATCGAATAAATGGATTTAAATTTTGAAGATATTTTTCAGTTTCAAACAACAGCCGGTGATGCTATTCTTTCACTGGTGATTGCTTTTTGCTGTGGCTTGATCATCTCTTATATTTACCGTATTACATACAGGGGAGCTGGTTATCCTGAAACGTTCCTCTACTCATTGATCACCCTGGCCATGGTTACTACTATTGTGATCATGGTGATCGGCAATAACCTGGCGCGGGCGTTTGGCCTGGTTGGCGCCATGTCGATCATTCGCTTCCGCACAGCTGTGAAAGATGCGCAGGACATTATGTTTATTTTTTACGCCCTGGCCATTGGGATGACCTGCGGAGTGAGGCTCTATGGGGTGGCCATTTCGGCAACCCTGGTAATCGGAGTTCTGTTGATCATTCTCACACGAACAAATATTTTTATCCGAAAAAAAAGATCCTACCTGTTACAATTTGTTTATCGGCCTGAAACAGAAAAACAACCACCACTATATACTCCTATTCTAAGAAAGTACTGCAAGTATGATAAGCTAATCAATATTAAGTCGATGGACGAAGAGGGTCAGACAGAAGTATCATTTTATGTTGACCTGAAAGACCATCGGAAAAGCAATGAATTCATACAGAGCCTTAAAGAAATTAACGGCCTGAACAGGGTAAACCTCTACCTCGAAGACGAAAACATGTACAATACTTGATTAAATAAAAAAAAATTGACCGTTTACTTCTCAATCATCAAATAATAATAAAAAATTTTTACCTTTGAAAGTCGCTTTAATTAACTTTATACGTTAATTCCTGCTTTTTCTTTTTACAATAATCCTTGTTAGGATTTTAACATACTGCAAATCAACAAGAAAGAAATAATATTTTTTAACTTAAAACCCCAAATTATGATGAAAATGTACACAAAATTCTTTGTTTCAGCTATTTTTTCAGTAGCACTCATAATTGGTTTAGCCCAAACCAACTATGCTCAAAACATTCTTCTTAACCCGGGCTTTGAAAGCTGGACTGTAAATGGTTCGGGGGGGCCTCCTGATGACTGGTCTCTTTCGGGGAGCAGCATGACGGCAGAACAGGAAACATCAACTATTCATGGTGGCAGTAGCGCCACCAAAGTAACCTGGACCACAACCTCCACAAGGTATTTACAACAATTAGATATCCCCGTTACTGTTGGTGCCGGGTATACTTTTTCATTTTGGGTACTTGATAATGACGCTGGCGGAAGAGCAAGGGTAGCCGTAAGATGGTTTGATAGTGGCGGTAGTTTTATTTCCGGCTACTATGGCGATTACACAACCGATTCGCCCGACTGGCAACAGTTATCCAGTGGCTCGCAGGTCGCCCCTGCAGGTACTGTAACGGCCCATGTAGAAATCAGGGTTTATGATATATCCGGTTGGCCGGGAACAGCAACAGTATATGTTGATGATGCCATTTTCGAAACACCTACTTCAGCTACGATAGAAAATGCTTATGCTATCAGCAATACGGAACTTGATTTGTTGTATGGTATTAGCATGACATCTGTAAACCCTGCTGATTACACATTGACAGGATCAGCAACCATTACCTTTTCATCAGCTGTAATCGACGGATCAAACGATAAACTGGTCCATCTGAGTGGTGCCTCTTCCAATATGGCAGCAGATATTACGGTCGATAACATTGCTGATGCCGCCAACAGCACTGATTATGACTTTTATGCAGGTATCATGCCTGTGGCATTTACAAACACAACCAACCCCGGCGGGACAATGGATAACACTCATTCAGCTAGTTTTCAGACAATTGTTTCTGCCAATGATGACTACAACAATGTATGGATGAGTGACGCCGCAGGAGCTTATAGTGGAGTGTTGATATATGATAACTCATTCGATGCTCTTGTAGCTGTTGGTGATGAAATTTTAATGGTAGGAGAAAGAACTGTTTACAGTAACCTGACAGAACTTGAAAATCCTCAATTGATTTCCACTCTTTCAACCGGTAATGCACCATACGGCCCAGCAGTGATTAACGGTTCCGACATTGACTCTATAATACCTGCCGATACCGACCCCGGAGAAAAATGGGAAGGACAATTGGTTAAAATAGAAGATTTTACCGTTGAGTCATACACCGACTATGATTACGTGTGTAGCTGGTCAAATGGAACAACTACCTTTTATTTTCATGTGGGAGATAATGTTAATTATCATCTGGGTGATATCACTATGCAAGTAGGGCAAACCTATGCATCAATTACCGGTGTTGTTGACTGGTATTGGTCTGGACCTTTTTATCGCATCAACCCAAGAAGCCAGGATGATATTGAAACCACTGCAGCAACAGCGAGGATAGTTGGTTCGTTTCAGGGATGGAATACCACCGACCCTGATTATGTCCTCTCTGAAAACGCTAACGGCGTGTGGGAATTGACAAAAACATTGTCGGCCGGTGATAATGAATATAAAGTGCTGGAAGGTGACGACTGGAGCCAACCAAATTATCCGAGTAACAATCAACATATTATCCTTACGGGAGATGAAGATGTTACGTGGAAAGTTAATATTACCGACGACCTTGTTACACACACCATTCCTGTTGTAGTTGGTAATTTTATTTCCGAATTAGGTGGTAACGACTGGGACCCGGCAGACTTAACCGGTGAAATGGAAGATCCTGATGGTGATGATATCTTTACACTTGAGTTGTTGGTACCTTTAGGTGATTGGGAATGTAAAGTGACCCTGAACCATAACTGGGATCAAAGCACCGGTGGAAACGTTCCTTTTTCTTCCAATGGCGTAGATGTTACAACGTTTACATACGACATGTCGACCAACTATACAGAAGTAACAGGCCCTCCACCTGTATTTGCTACAATTACGTTTGTTGTTGACGACTCTCAGGGGCAAACTTTTGGCGGATTTTTCCTGAAAGGAAGCTGGACCGCTGAAGGATTTTATGATCCGGGCTGGGGCGGTGGCGTTGAACATGCTCCATTCTATGATGATGGAACACATGGTGATGTTACCCCTAATGACCATATATTTGCCACACAATTTGATTTAGCCGTTGACTTTGGGTCCAATACATGGGAGTGGGGCGTAAATGACCAAGATCATAACTGGGTTGACGGAAACTGGCAATTCACTATACCTGATACATTGCCTCAAACACTTACACATATCTTCCCCGGTATACCCGACCTTGTTATCACCGAGATCATGTATAACCCGCCGGAATCCGGAACAGACTCACTCGAATTTATTGAAGTATATAACAATACAACCGAAGCTGTTGAATTGGAGAATTACTATTTCTCACAAGGGATCGAGTTTTCTTTCCCACAATATCAGCTAAATGCCGGTGATTTTGTCCTTATTGCCGTTAACGCTGAAGCCATGATGAATACATTTGGCGTAACAGCACTCGAATGGACCAGTGGTGGATTGAGCAATGGCGGTGAAGACATTATTCTGATGGACAACCTGAACAGGATGGTTGATATTGTTGATTATGATGATAACCCACCATGGCCAACAGAGCCTGATGGAAATGGTCCTTCGCTGGTATTCTGCGACCCCAGCCAGGATAACTCTATTGCTGATTTCTGGTCGTCATCAATGGATTACACCGGGGTTAATGCAGCCGGCGACTCTATTTATGCGTCACCCGGCACAGGTTGTATCTATTCGCCACCCGATATTGTGATCACAGAGATCATGTATAATCCACCTGAAACCGGAACGGATAGTATTGAGTTTATTGAGATCTATAACAATGAACCGGTACCCACAAATCTGAATGGATTTAAGCTGACAAAAAGTGTTAGCTTTACATTCCCCAATATTACGCTGGCTGTTGGCGAATATCTGGTCATAGCATACGATCAGGAAGCTTTTGAAAATACATTTGGGTTCAGTCCGCTCGAATGGGCAAGTGGGTCTTTAAGCAACACAGGAGGAGAGGTAGAATTAAATGACGCCTATGGATTTACTACCGACTATGTTCCTTATGATGATGAGGCTCCATGGCCCCCCGAGGCAAATGGGTTTGGCCCGTCATTGACATTCTGCGATCCTTCGTACGATAACTCAATCCCTGATTTCTGGACGGCATCCCTTGAGCTGGCTGCTATCAACGCAGACGGTGATTCAATTTTCGCTACACCAGGAGCAGAATGCGGCGCTATGGTTCCAATAGCCAATTTTGAGGCTGATCAAACACAAATTGAAACCGGTCAAAGTGTTAATTTTACGGACCTTTCTCTGGGTGACCCGCTCACATGGTCATGGTCATTCCCCGGCGGAACACCTTCATCTTCAAATGATCAGGATCCGCAGGGTATTGTCTATAACACGGCAGGTACTTATGATGTAACTTTAACTGTTGTTAATAACTACGGACAGGATACCGAAACAAAAACAGGCTATATTGTTGTCCTTGAACCCGGCACCCCACCAGTTGCCGACTTTATGGCAAGCGAAACAGCTATTTTCGCCGGGCAAAGTATTGACTTTACCGATCTCTCTTTGGGTGAAGTAGATTCATGGGCATGGGCATTCCCAGGTGGCATACCAAGCACCTCTACGCTAAAAGATCCAGTTGGCATATTATATAATTCAGCAGGTAATTATGATGTTTCGCTTACGGTTACAAATGAGTATGGTGAAGATACGGAAGTAAAAGCCGGATACATCTCCGTTGCAGAACCGATTCAATACGATCTGGTTATTTCTGAAATAATGTATAACCCACCGGAAGCCGGGACCGATTCATTGGAATTCATCGAATTATATAACAATGATATTGAGACCATTAACCTGGAAGGTTTTTATTTCACTGATGGGATTTTCTTTACTTTCCCTGATGTTTCCATGGCCCCGGGAGAATTTTTACTGATCGCTCAGAATGCTACGGCTTTCTTCAACACATTTGGGGTAAATGCCTATCAATGGGATGAAGGAAGTTCATTAAATAACGGCGGGGAGCCCATTGAGCTTTCTAATCAATTTGGGTCTGTGCTCGATTATGTTCCTTATGATGATGAAGCTCCCTGGCCAACCGAACCAGACGGACAGGGCCCCTCATTAACATTATGCAACCCAAGTGATGACAACAGCCTGGCCGAAAGCTGGAGTGCTTCTACTGAGTTTATTGCCATTAACAGTGCCGGCGACTCCATTTTTGCTACACCGGGAGGTGGTTGTACCGAAATTCCACCTGCCGCTAACTTTTTGGCCAGTGAAACAATTATAACTGTTGGAAGCAGCATTGATTTTACCGACCTCTCAACAGGTATCCCAACATCATGGTCGTGGGCCTTCGAAGGAGCTTCTCCTGCTTCATCAACTGACGAAAATCCGACAGGCATTGTTTACAATGCAGCCGGATCGTACGATGTTACGCTTGTTGTTACCAATGAATATGGAGAAGACACAGAATATAAAGCTGATTATATCCTTGTTGGATATGCTCCGGAGGCAGCCTTTTTTGCCAATGAAACAGCGATATCAGTTGGAGGAAGTGTTCAATTTACGGATGAATCTACCGGAGATCCCGCAACGTGGACATGGATCTTTGAAGGTGGCACTCCCATAACCTCAAACGAACAAAATCCACTGATAGTCTACAATAACGCCGGCGATTTTGACGTGATCCTGACAGTTACCAATACCTTTGGCGAAAGCACAGAGACAAAAACAGAATATATCCATGTGACTGTTGGATTGGAAGAGATTGGTGTTACAATGGCAGACATAGCTATTTATCCCAACCCGAGTGATGGACGATTTTATATTAATTCGTGCGGAGTTGGCTTATCGTATGAAATATACTCCATTGTTGGTAAATTTATCACCAGCGATGCCATTACCCAAAAAGTTCAGGAGATAAATCTTGTTGACCTGGATAAAGGCATCTACTTCATCAAGTTAACTGATGAAAACAGCAATGAGTATACCATTAAAAAGCTGGTTATTAACTAAGAACCTAAAATCTGACACCCAATCATAAGAGAAAAGGTAAGTTTACAGGTGCTTTAATCAGGTGCATCCTGCAACACTTACCTTTTTCTTTTTTTGTAAGGTAAAATGTGAATTGTCCTTGAACTTTGAACCTTAAACCAACAATTGACTTCCTCGTTTTTTTGTCGTATCTTTACATGGAATTTTAAGGCATTTAATTGATCCACATATAAAGATAATAATCATGCCCATAAAAAAATTAAAAGAGTTTTTGGATAGCCACGAGGTCGAGTACGTAACAATAAGTCACTCAAAGGCTTTCACAGCCCAGAAGATTGCTGCAAGCGCTCATATTCCGGGAAAGGAATTAGCCAAAACAGTAATGGTAATAATCGATGGTAAGATGGCTATGGCTGTCCTGCCCGCATCCTACAAAGTGAATTTCGATTTATTGAAGAAAGTTACCAGGGCGCATAAAGTTGAACTCTCTACTGAGGAAGAATTCAGGGATATTTTCCCTCAGTGTGATATTGGCGCCATGCCGCCTTTTGGAAATCTTTACGGAATGGATGTTTTTGTTGCACAAAGCCTGGCTGAAGATGAAGAAATTGCCTTTAATGCAGGGTTTCATACCGAATTGGTCCGGATGTCATACAAAGACTTTGAAAGGCTGGTGAAGCCGAAGGTACTTAAGTTCTCTTCGACGAATTAAACATGCATCAATAAATATCCGGACTTACCTCCCAACTTAAAATCCGGGCTGTTATATTTAGTAAGTCAACCCAATTCCCCGGTAAAATAAGGTGGTGGTTCCCCAGCGGCTGATTTTGCAGGATGTCAAGTGATTGAGCAGGAAGCATTGTATTATATCCATGCTGGTGGCAGTATGCCTGAACCTCGGTTGCTGAAGCATAGGCATTGTTTTTGCCAAATGCAGCTAAAACCTGGAACTTCGATTTATCGAGCTTTGTTATGGCTTCAGCCTCCGATCCTCCGGAAAGGAAATAGAGAACATCGGGTTCGAAATCTGTATATGAGATTAAAAATAATTCTAAAATATCAAAACAGAAGATATATTTGAAAAAAATTACACAAAAAATTGATTAAAAATCTATCCGTACATTTGTGCCTTTGATAAAGTTACTATTGGTAGATTTTATTTATTAAAAAGAATCAGTGGAAGCTATCGTAAAATACCGTTGGATCATTATCAGTGCAGTAATAATTATTACCGTTTTTCTGGGTTTCCGGATTAAAGATATTAAAATCAATTCCGATATTATCAATTCCCTTCCGGATACGGACCCGGATGCAACTATGATCAAAAACATTGGAGAAAAGTTTGGCGGTAACAAAATAGGTATGGTCATCCTGGAAACCGATGATCTTTTTAAGACAGAGGTATTGGAACATATCCTGCAGATATCCGATACACTCAAAGAGATTGAAGGGATATATTCTGTAACAAGCCTCACTGATATTATTGACATCAGAGGAGGAGACTTTGGGATTGAAGTAGGTAAACTAATCGATGAATATGATCTTCCTGATACGCCTGAGGAGCTTGAAAAGCTCAGGGAAAGGGTTTACTCAAAAGATCTTTACAAAGGATCGATCGTTTCGGAAGATGGAACGGCTACACTGATTATTTTTACATTATATGATGATGCACATATACAAACTGTTGCAAGAGCGGTAAAAGAAAAAACGCAAGCACTGCATTTGCCCGAAAAGTTGTATTATGCCGGATCACCCATGTTGGTTTCATCCATTTCAGACCTGATAAGGGATGACCTGATCAGGTTGATCCCTATCACGTTCATATTAATCGCATTGATCCTTTTCATGGGCTTTCATACCAAGCGTGGTGTCGTTTTGCCCTTGCTGGTCCCTGCCATAGCTATTACCTGGACAATGGGACTGATGGTTGTTACCGGTACGGAGATGACCATGGTAACCAATAACATCCCGATCATACTGGTGGCAGTTGGGAGTGCGTATATGATCCATGTGTTGAACAGGATAAACAGGGTTCGGGAAATGGATCCGAAAAAAGGGGTTATTATAGCACTCCGGTATCTCTTAATCCCGGTGTCCCTCGCAGCGATTACTACTGCCATAGGTTTTATATCATTTATTTTTGGATCCTACCTGACTATAATCAGGGATTTCGGGATCTTTACCGCTACAGGCACAATTATTACGGCCCTGCTGTCTCTGTTTTTTGCACCTGCGGTGATCGTCAACTTACCACCAGCGGGTAAAAGGCGGAAGCTTAGAACAGGAAAAGAACAGAGATCACTGATTTCTGACTATTTTCTGCAACCACTTGTAAACCTGTTGTTTAAACACCCTAAATATATCACCGTTACCTGGACTGTTCTTATCCTGATCAGTATTGGTGGTATATTCCTTGTACAAAGAAATGTAGACATCAAGGAGTATTTCAAAAAAGGCAATCCAATCAGGGTGGCCGAGAACATCATGGAAAAAAAATTCGGAGGAACCAAACCGGTTTATGTACTTTTCAAAGGAGATATTCAAAGCCCGGAGGTTTTAAAAACCATACAAAAAACCGCTGAATACATGAAAAAGAGTGATGATATCCTGACTACTCAATCAGTGGCAGATCT
>CBDUSM010000016.1:0-10596 GCA_965369825.1 uncultured Bacteroidales bacterium | reverse complement strand
GGAAAATATACCAAGACTTGGATAGACAGAAGCCAAAATGATAAAACCACAGAGATGGCTCATTCCGAATGATACACTCCATTTAGACTCAACAAAAGAAAGTCCACCAGGATTGTAAAACATACAACTGGCATCAAAAATTAATGAGGTACCAACTAACCCCATTCCAATTTGTTTCTGACCATGTAAGCCTACCTGGTAGCCACCACTTTGGGCAGCCCATGGTATAAACAAAATTGTCACCAAAATGAAAAGTAATTTTTTTCTCATAAGATTGTTTTTTGAGTTAATATGGCCCGCAAGATAGTAAAAAATATTTTACAGCATAAAAAGGAATACTTTGATCAGTCATTCGATCAAGCACTACTTGAAAAACACCTCTGTATTTTTCACCTCTTGATTTTATCATAAAAATTCATTATCTTTACTGTGTAAATCCTATATACAATTTCATTAAGAAAGGAGGAAGATTATGTTAAATGATTTTCAATGCCCGGCATGCAAGGGTCAATTAAGGGTTGGAGAGCAAGTAATTTTCATGACAAAATCAAAAAATCGGCAGGGAGGCCTCATCCTTTTACACCCGGAACCCGGCAATTATATTGTCGAGAACCATCCTTTATTTAAACTTGAGGAAGGAGAACATGTTGATTTTTATTGTCCTATTTGTCATTCAAAGCTAACTTCAGAAAAGCATAAAAACCTGGCTATGGCAATCATGATAGATGATTCAGGGAAGGAATTTGAGGTCTATTTTTCAAAAATTGCAGGTGAAAAATGTACATATCAGGTCATAGGGAATTCAGTGGAGATTTACGGTAAGCATGCGAAAACCTACCTTGACTTCTTTAATTTAAGCCAGACAACCTGAAATGCATAGTTGATAGAATTACCTGATGGCAACAGCATTATTGCATCTCGTGCATCTGCCATCTTTATCGAGGCCATTAACAGAAGTCCAATACCCATCGCGGGTAATTACTTTCTGACCACATTGGCTACATAAAGTATCTCTACCTTTATTTGTAGGAATATTTCCGATATAGACATAATTTAGCTTCTCCCGGGCAATATCAAAAAGCGTCATCATGGTTTCAATCGGGGTTGTTTCAATGGTCATTTTATATGACGGATAATACTTTGAGATATGTAATATAGTATCTTCTCCAAGCTCTCCGGCTATCCATTGGATCATCTCACTGAATTTATGCTTATCATCGTTTAATGTTGGAATCACAAGATTTGTAATTTCAAGGTGTTTGTTAGATTCTCTGATTGTCTTCAACGTGTTTTTTACAGGCCCTAGTCTGGAAAAGGTATTTTTTTTATAAAAATCGTCCGTGAAAGCTTTCAGGTCAACACTAAAGGCGTCCACATAATCTATTAGTTCAACAAGAGGGTCTTCATTAATAAACCCATTGGTTACTACTACATTTTTCAGACCCTCAATCTTAGCTTTTATTGCAATTTCAGCCATATATTCAAACCAAACTGTTGGTTCGTTGTAAGTATATGCAATTCCTATGTTTTCAACATGGGATAATGCAGTGTTTACAATGTCATTTACCGGAATGTCGCGCAAATAAGGAAAATCGTCAACGGAAGTTTGAGATATTTCGGCATTCTGACAAAATTTACAATGCAGATTGAATACTACACTTCCCACACTAAAAATGATCTCTTCGGGATAATAATGGTACAGTGGTTTTTTCTCTATCGGATCGAAATGTAACGCTGATATCTTTCCGAAATTTTCAGCATAAAGTTTACCCCCTGAATTTTTTCTCACATGACAGCTTCCTGTTTGCCCATCTTTCAGCAAACAATTGTGGGGACACAACGTGCATTTTACTTTCTCTTGTGTTAAAGTCTCATAATAACGTGCTTCTTTTCTCATAATAAATTATTTTTTACCCAATACCCCAGTTAATTTCATTCTTTCCCAATGATTTAAGATATTCATTTGCTTTCGAAAAGTGTTTACAACCCAAAAATCCTTTATGAGCTGAAAAAGGAGAAGGATGAGCTGCTTTTAGCACCAGATGTTTATTTCTGTCGATCAAGCTTTCTTTTGATTTCGCATAATTGCCCCAAAGGAAAAAGACCAACCCTTTATGGTGTTCTGAAAGTGCTGCGATCGCAGCATCAGTAAATGTTTCCCATCCTTTATTTTGATGCGATCCCGGCTGATGGGCTCTAACAGTAAGCGTTGAGTTTAACAGCAGGACACCCTGTTTAGCCCACGATTCAAGATTTCCATGTAACGGAACAGGCAGATCCATATCATTGTTAATTTCTTTATAAATATTGCCCAGCGAAGGCGGTATCGGAACCTCTGGCAGAACAGAAAAACAAAGGCCATGAGCCTGGCCTTTACCATGGTAAGGATCCTGGCCAAGAAGTACAACCTTAACTTCGTTGAAAGGAGCCAGATTGAATGCTTCAAATATTTTGTTTCCCGGGGGATAAATGACATGCTTCCTCTTTTCATCTTTCAAAAATGTTTTCAAGGAAAAAAAATAACCGGACCTGAATTCCTTCATTAATTTTTTATTCCAGCCGGACTCGATCAAAGGATTTACTTTATGCATTTCAATTAGTTTTCAATTTGGAAAAAGGTATTAATATTCTCCATTAACAATAACTTCCATGAAAATTTGTTATTTAACTAAAATCAGCTAATTTTGTTTGTCGATTAATTACTTTTACATATAATTTCAATTCGCCTATAAAATTATGAAAAAAACAGTGTTAATTATAGTCACGGTCCTTTTGATTGGCTTATTTTTTTCTTCTTGTAAAACAAGTGAGAAATGTCCGGCTTATGGTGAGTCGCATAAATTTCAGGTTGAGCAGAAATATTAAGTAGCCGATTCTTTCTCTTAACGACTTTGGTTTGCCGACATCCCAAGGAACATCAGGAGATATTGATTTGAAATAACAAATCTGTCTGCACCATGTGGTTTATACGTATCATATCAATAATTTTTATTCTTCATGCATCATTTGCCGGGCATGCCCAGTTTTATGACGAAGAATTTATTGACTTTAGCGACAGCGTACTTTTAATGAAAGAGATGAGTGGTGGCTTCATACTACACTCTGCAGGATGGGGAATCGAATTCAGAAAGGGAAAAAATGTAAATGCTTTTAAAAAGCAGATCCTTGAATTTGATCTGGTTGAGATGAAATCTCCCAAAGAAATCAGGCTTATCAACCCATATTTTTCTAATGCCAAGAGTTACATCTATGGAAAGCTAAACAATATTTATCTGCTAAGGGCAGGCATCGGACAGCACCACCTTATTGCGAATAAACCTTATTGGGGAGGTGTAGAACTAAGGGTACTGTATTCAGGAGGGGTATCATTGGGATTAGCCAAGCCGGTATATCTTCACATTATAAATCTGGTTGCCATATCAAATTACTATTTTGAATATGAGCTGGCTACAGAAAGGTACAACCCGGAAATTCACTTCCGTGATAATATTTATGGCAGGGCAGCTTTTCTCAAGGGCTTTGATCAGATAAGTGTTCATCCCGGGTTTTTTGGAAAAGTTGGATTTAATTTTGAGTTTGGTGCTTACAGTACTTCAATAAAAGCACTTGAAGCAGGAGCCACAGTTGATATTTTTCCCAGGGCAATCCCCTTGATGGCTTACAACGACCCGGAATATTATTTTCTAACTATCTACCTTAGCTTCAACTTTGGGGCAAAATACAATTAATTGATTTACCAAATGAGGTAATGAGGTAATGAGGTAATACTTCAACAACATTGCCCTGAGTGGAGCCGAAGGGTCATTCAATAGCTACATCGTGCAATTCCAACCTTTCACCATCCAGAAGCCAACACATCTGCAATATGCAAGACTTTAATCGGTAGTTTATTTTTTTTTATGTATCCTTCCTGGTTCATCAGGCAAGATGAATCAGTAGAAATAATATATTCCGCGCCGGTTTCAATTGCATTTTGCACTTTTTGTTCGGCCATTGCAGTGGAAATGGCATCATTTTTTACAGAAAAAACACCACCAAAACCACAACAAACATCCGTATCCTTCATTTCTCTAAGCTCAAGGCCCTTCACATGATTGAGAAGTATTCTGGGCTCATCATGTATGCCATACTCCCTCAGAGCTGCACAAGAATCATGGTAGGTAACAACAGACTCAAAAGATGCTCCAATATCTTTCACCTTCAGAACATTAACAATAAAATCGGTAAGCTCGAAAATATTCGATTGCAGTTTTTTATATTCAATGTGCAGCGCGGTATTGTAAAACAATTTGTCATAATAATTTCTAACATAACCAACGCAAGAAGCCGATGGCCCTACAACATATCTATCATTACTAAAATCTTTAATGAACTTCTCTCCTATTGATTTTGCTTCATCCCAAAACCCGCTGTTGAAAGCCATCTGCCCGCAACACGTTTGATTCTCATTGTAGTGAATTTCGACCCCCAGCTTTCTTAAAACCTTTACCATATTCATTCCGGTTTGAGGATAAACCTGATCAATGAAACAAGGGATGAAAATATCGACTTTCATTAGAAAAATTTATACGTATTAAATTGGATTTGCTGAATGGCAAAATTAAAAGATATTCATCAATAATCAAAGAAAAGGCATAAGGCATTGGAAAAAACCATAACCCCATCTACCATTCAACGAATTTGCATCGAAAACCAACCTCCTGCATTGCATTCCAGTACTCCGGATATGATTTTTTTACAACGTCCGGGTCTTGTATACATATTTTTTTATATATCAAAGCCAAAGGAGAGAATGCCATTGCTATCCGATGATCACTATATGTTTGGATAGGATCATCCGTCGTTGAAAGGGAAAATTTTCCCGTAATAAACAATGAATTATTTTTAACAACTTCCACTTCAAAGCCCAGGTAACGCAATTCACTCTTCAATGAAATTAAGCGGTCAGATTCCTTGATCCTAAGATTTTCCAACCTCCTGAGCTTTGCAGGAATGCCACGAGCAGCACATGTAACAGCAATGGAGGGTACAAGGTCGGGATGATCAATAAAATTATGATCTTGTGGCGTAATTATGTTATCTGTTTTACTTAACAAGCATCCTGATTCGGTAAATGTACTCATTACTCCAAAGCCCTTAAACAGGTCAGCAACATATCGATCACCCTGAATTGAACTATCCGTTAAGCCAATAATTTCAAGATCAACATTATCAGCTAATGCAGCCGCTTCATACCAATAAGAAGCAGCAGTCCAATCGGCCTCTACACGTACTCCATTTGAATGATACGGTTGTGGTGGGATTACAATATTTCGGAGAGAAAAATGAGATATTACCCCACACAATTCCATAAGTCCGGCTGTCATTTGGATATATGGCCAGGAAGAAGGAGGGCAAATTAGCTCCAATTCTAATCCGTTTTTCAAAACAGGGGCTATTAGCATCAAAGCGGTAACAAATTGACTACTCCTGCTGGCATCAATGCTGATTTTCCCACCTTTTAATACTTTCCCTTTTATTCTCAATGGTGGATATCCTTCATTTTCAAGATAATGAATATCTGCTCCCAGACTACATAATACACTTACCAACTCTTTAACAGGGCGCATTTTCATCCTTTCTGATCCCGTAAGAATATATATTCCCTGTTGAACTGCAAGATAAGCAGTTAAAAACCTCAAGGCTGTTCCGGTATTTCCTGCATCTAATACCAAAGGATCATTTATCTGCTTATTGGTGTTAATTTTCTCCAATAGATGTTGCATTGTTTTTGCATCATCAGCGGTAGACATGTTTGATATCTCAAAAGGGTGAATAGTAAGCGCGTTAATAATAAGCAACCGATTTGTAATACTTTTAGAAGGTGGTAGGGAGAGACTTCCTTTCAGATCATTATTTTCTTTTTGTATACAAACAACCTTCATGAGGGGTGATATGGTGGGATAAGCAATTATGCAAACGATATCAAGAGAGCGATGAATAAAACTCCAAACTTTCCAACACCAGCTTTTCGTCGCAATATTGATCGATCAGGGCATTACCGATTGAAGGAATGAGTGTAAAATTGATTCCCTCTCCTGTATGTTTTTTATCATGTTTAATAATTTCGATAACCCTGGGGTGGTCTTTTTTAGCAACCGGATAATAGGGGAAATTTGCTAAAATATAATCATTAATACTATCCCTGGCCCCTTCAGGCAATCCTCTGATTTTAGTTGACAAATAGGCTTCGCAAATGATTCCCATGGCAACAGCAACACCATGAGGAAGAGGCGATTTTCCTGCTTTCCTTAATGCCAGCGATTCGAATGCATGCCCAATTGTGTGACCAAAATTCAACCTTTTTCGTAACGATTTCTCGTACGGATCATTACGTGCAACACTATTTTTTATTTCAATTGACCTTATTATTAAGTTTTTCCATTCCGCAATCTCAAAAAATGGTTTCTTTTTAATGGAGTCCCAGTAATTATTATCCATAATCAAAGTATGCTTCAACATTTCTGCGAACCCTGAAAGTCTTTCAGATTCAGGCAGTGTATTAATGAATGGCGGGACAATAAACACTGCCTCAGGATTTGAAAACACGCCAATCTGGTTTTTGATTTCAAAAAGGTTCACACCTACCTTGCCACCAATCGACGCATCGACTTGTGCAAGAAGTGTAGTTGGAATATTAATAAACCGCATGCCCCTTTTAAATGTTGAAGCAACAAACCCTCCCATATCAGTAATGACTCCGCCCCCCAGATTGACTAAAATAGATTTTCTTGTTGCCTTTACTTTCAACAGATAATGCCATAGCTCAACACAGGTTTGAATATTCTTATTTTCCTCACCACTCTTAACTTCCAAAGTAGTTGCCTTATTAAATATTTCAACTTTTTCTTTAAGTAGAGGCAGGCAATATTCTTTTGAGTTTTCATCAATCAGGACAATAATTTTTTCATCCCTGATATCAGGGTTACGAAAAAAAAGAGCAAGTTCTTCAAAAGCATCTTCCCCAATAAATATTGTATACGTATCTGCTCTAATTATCTTCATCTGCACAAATTATTAATGCCATGAGGCCATTAACAGGTCAACATCCTGAAAAGGTAAGTGGAAATTATCACTAATAAATTTCATAGTCACAATTCCATTATACAAGTAGACCCCATTTCTCAGCCATTTATCTGCTTTAAGCAGGTTTTCAACACCACCCTCTTCGCCTATTCTTAATAAAATCGGGGCAATAATATTGCTCAGGGCATATGAGGCGGTGTGCGGAACGCGAGAGGCAATATTAGGAACACAATAATGGGTAACATCATATTTCTTAAAAACAGGTTGATCGTGTGTTGTCGGCCTGGATGTTTCGATACATCCACCCTGATCGATACTAACATCCACAATCACAGCACCTTCCTGCATCTGTTGCACCATTTCTTCTGTAACCACACAGGGTGCACGCCCTTCAATAGCATGAATAGCGCCAATTACAACGTCTGCTGTTTTTAACGCATTTAACAGTACCTGAGGCTGGATTATCGAAGAAAAAATCCGTTGGTTGATTTCGTTTTGTAACCTCCTCAATTTATAGATTGAATTATCAAACACTTTAACTTCAGCACCCAGGCCAATGGCTGCCCTGGCAGCTGATGCTCCAACAGTTCCTGCTCCAATAATAACCACTTGTGTTGGTGTGATACCCGTAAAGCCACCAAGCATACATCCATTACTGTATGATATATTGCTAAGGTATTCCGATGCAATAAGGATAACTGTATTTCCAACAATCTCACTTACAGACCGGCGAACAGGAAAAGTGTTGGTTTTGTCTTTAATCTGTTCATAAGCAATGGCTGTCATCCTTTTATGTAGTAGCCGTTTAAAGAAATCTCCACTTTGTGAAGTAAAATGAAGTGCTGAGATCAAGGTCTTCCTGGAATCCATATAGTCAAGTTCCTCCACTGCAGGAGGAGCTACTTTTATGATAATATCTGCTTTAAAGACTTCTTCAGCATTATAAATAATTCTCGCCCCTGCTTCACTGTAGCGATTGTCAGGGAATCGAGCCAGGTTTCCTGCCTCTGACTGAACAAGTACTTCATGTCCGTTAGCAACCAATAACCCAACAGCCTGTGGTACAAGGGGTACCCGACGTTCTAAGCTTGAAGTCTCTTTAGGAATGCCAATTATTAGTTTGTCTTTCTTTCGAAACACTTCCAATACTTCTTCTTCCGGCAACAATCCACCTTTTCGTGATAAATCAAGAATATTGTTTTGTTCGGATAACATCGATCTATGTTTTGTGAATGTAAGATATCAGACCTTTACCGTTGATTTACCAAAATTACGCAATAATGTTCAGATTAAAAACTAATCAACCTGCTTTGGTCAGCATAATCAATCTTAATTTTGATGTATACGCAATTTTCAGGCAAAAGTTCTTCATACTTTTCAGGCCATTCAATAAAGCAGTAGTCACCACTATACAAGTAATCCTCATATCCGATATCCAATAATTCATTTTTATTTTTAAGTCTAAAAAAATCAAAATGATAAACGCTTTCTCCTTCTGAATCAAGATATTCGTTAATTATGACAAAAGTAGGACTGGAAACTACATCAATTACACCCAATTGTTCACAGATAGCCTTGATAAAAGTGGTCTTTCCGGAACCCATCTCTCCAAACAGGGCAAAAACACGCCTTTCCGAATATTTCTTCAAAACATCAATGGCTGCTGCTTGAAGGTCGTTTAAGGCAGAACATCGAACTGTTTCCATAAAAGAGGCTATTTAGGTTTTAAATGAATAAATGGGACCATCATCTCTTCTATGGAAACACCACCATGTTGAAAAGTGTTCCGGTAATAATTAGCATAATAATTATAATTATTTGGGTAGACAAAAAAATCATTCTTTCGACAAAAAATAAACGATGTACTAACATTGTTTTTTGGCAAATAAACCTCGGCAGGATTCCGAATCTCAAAAACATCCCTGGGTTTATAGTTCAGACTTCTCCCTGTTTTGTATCGCAGGTTTGTGTTGGTATTTTTATCACCAACAACTCTAACCGGATTTTGCACCCTAACCGATCCATGATCAGTTGTAATGATGAGTTCAGCCCCTTTCCCGGATAAAAAGCGAATAATCTCTAACAAGGGAGAATGCTCGAACCATGAAACAGTGATCGATCTGTATGCAGGTTCATCATCGGCTAATTCACGAATAATTTCCATTTCGGTTCTGGCATGGGAGAGCATATCAACAAAATTATACACAATAACGTTAAGTTTATTGCCCAATAAATTAGGAAGATTCTCAACCAGTTTTCTTCCAACATTAAGATTCAACACCTTATTGTATGAAAAACGTATATCCTTTCCATAACGCTTCAACAACTCGCCAAGCAACTCTTGTTCATACTTATTCTTGGTTCCCTCATCATTTTCGCTGATCCAGTATTGTGGGTATTTTTTTTTAATTTCAGAAGGCATCAAGCCGGAAAACAAGGCATTGCGGGCATACTGAGTAGTTGTAGGCAGGATTGTATAAAAAATATCATCCGTTTCAACTCTATAATATTCCTCTATTGTGGGTTGAATAGCCTTCCATTGATCATATCGAAGATTATCTATTAATAAAAGGAACAATGGCCTGGGACTATCTAACAGCGGGAACAACTTATCTTTCAGTAGGTTAGTTGCAAGTACCGGACTATTTCTGTCTCTCCCACTTACCCAGTTAATGTAATTAGCTTCAATGAATTTGGCAAAAACCTGATTTGCCTCTTCCTTTTGCATACGCAAAACTTCAATAATTCCCTCATCTTGTGACCTTCCAAGTTCCAACTCCCAATACACCAATTTCTTATATATTTCCGCCCACTCTTCATGGTTAAGATTGTTTGTAATCTCCATTCCGATATTCCTAAACTCCTGCTGATAAGTAAATGTGGATTTTTCACTAACCAGTTTTTTTGTGTCCAGATTTTTCTTCAAACTAAGAAGAATCTGTTTTGGATTAACCGGTTTTATAAGATAATCAGATATTTTTGACCCAATCGCATCCTCCATGATCGACTCTTCTTCACTTTTAGTAATCATCACAACCGGAAGGTTAGGGTATTGATTTTTAATCAGGGTAAGCGTTTCCAAGCCGGATAATCCAGGCATCTGTTCATCCAGAAAAACTATATCTAACGGTTTGGAGTTAATAATCTCAAGAGCCTCATCCCCATTATTTGTTGTGGAAACATCATAGCCTTTCTCTTCCAGAAAGATAATATGAGACTTCAATAACTCTATCTCATCATCAACCCATAAAATTTGAATTTTTGACATAACTTATCATTTAATTTCTATTAAAATGTCGTAATATTGAATTTTATTGTATCGTTATATTTTTTTAACACAAAGTTACAATATTTTGAAGAGCTCTTCATCATTCAATAAAAGAAAAATAATTAACGATCCGATCTACGGCTTTATTACTATACCGGATGAATTATTATTTGACTTAATAGAACATCCTTATTTTCAAAGATTACGCCGGATTAAGCAACTCGGATTGTCGCATCTTATTTACCCGGGAGCTCTTCATACTC
>CBDUSM010000015.1:0-10756 GCA_965369825.1 uncultured Bacteroidales bacterium | reverse complement strand
CCGCGATCTTATCCTTGCGGTTAAAAAAGTTGAGAAAAAAAAGACCCGTTCCCTGAAGGATGCAAGGATAAAAGTATTGCTTGAAAATATTAAGTCAACAGAAATATATCCTCAGAAAATCATCCTTTCAACAATCGAGAAAATACACGTTATTGAGGTCGGAAATATAATAAGATGTGAATCAGACAATTATTATACAAAATTCTTTTTTGCAGATGGAAAGTCATTACTTGTCTCAAAAACATTAAAGGAAAATGAGGAAATCTTGCGTGACCATAATTTTATCCGCCCTCATAAATCTCACCTTGTTAATTTATTTTATGTAAAGAGTTTCATAAAGCATGATGGTGGCTATATTGTTTTGTCTGATGGAAGCAAGGTTCCGGTATCAAGAAGAAAGAGAGAAAAGGTAGTGGAGATTATTAACAACCTGTGATGTTTTAAATGTGAATGAGAGAGTAGAAGAGTAAACCGTTAACTGGTCGAAATTGGCCGATAACTGGTTTTTTCTTTTTTTTAGTTCCATATTATGCTATATTTACACACGAATTAGAAACGCTATATTTAAATCATCTTATTCCTATGGAAGATTATATCTACATTCTGCTAGGCATTGCCTGGCTCATCTATACAGTTTATAAGGCGAAACAAAAAAGTCGCAATGCAAAACCTGCTGATGATCAGCTCAATAAGCCACCCGATTATGGTCAGGAAAACGACGCTAAATCTATTTTTAATGAAATCCTTGGAACGAATATTCCCGAAGAAAATACCAGGTCATTTGCTGATATATTAAATGAATATGAAGAAAAGCGTTCGCAAGAGTACCCGGTAGGGAAAATTCAGATTGATTCTAAATTAGATACTGTTCCGGAAGAAGAGGGGCTTTCTGTTTTTAACAAAGATGAGCTTGAAGAGATTATTGACAGTGTGCCTCAGGATCCGGTAACTGTTAGGGACTTTCTTGATTTCGATATAAGAAAAGCGGTAATATATAGTGAGATTATTAATCGTCCTTATAAATAGCCTGTAGAAATTTTTTTAAGATTCCGGTCTAAAAAAAATTTTGGAATTATCTTTTTTTTTTTTTTAACTTTACCGGCTTCTAACGACATTTATTAGCAAACAAAAAATTATAAGATATGATAAGAAATCTACTCTTTACTTTATTGATTGTATTATCTTCCGGTTTGTTAGTTTTTTCACAACAGGGGACGCTGAAAGGGAAAATCCTGGATAAAGCAACCGGAGAACCAATTCCTTTTTGTAACGTCATTGTTGAGGTAGCAGGGACACAACAAGGAGGGTCCACTACAGATTTTGATGGTTATTATACGATCAAGCCCATTCAACCGGGTACATATGATGTTAAGGCTTCATATGTCGGTTATCGGCCAAGAATGATCACAGGTGTTATTATCAGAGCTGATAAGATCACTTTTCTTGATGTTGATCTGGAAGTATCAGCTACTATGTTGGAACCTGTCGAGATTTTTGAGTATGAAGTTCCCCTTATTGAAAAAGACAATACTTCGAGTGGAGCAACGATTACCTCAGAGGAAATTGCCAAGATGCCAAATAAATCGGCTGCTGCTGTGGCAACCACAGTAGGAGGTGTTTACTCCAGAGATGGAGAGGTTGGTAGTATTCGTGGACAAAGGGCCGGAAATACGGTTTATTATATTGATGGAATTAGGGTTACCGGATCAACCGCCCTACCCGAATCAGCTATTGACCAGGTTTCCGTTGTGCTGGGTGGAATTCCTGCTCAATATGGCGACATTACCGGTGGTATCATCAATGTAACTACAAAAGGCCCATCCAGGAAATTTGGTATGGGTTTTGAAGCTCAATCGTCACAGTTTCTCGACCCTTACGGTTATAATCGTGCCGGGCTTAACCTGAATGGGCCACTGATTAAAAGCAAAAACCCTGAACAAAGTACCTCCCTGATAGGTTACTTCATTGCTGGTGAATTTATTTATCATGCAGATGGCCGCCCTACGGCAACAGGAATTTATAGAGTGCAGGATAATATACTTGCTGATATCGAGCAAAATCCTTTACGGCCCACCGGTTTAGGAGTAGGAACATATTATAACTCAGATTTTCTTAGATTATCTGATCTGGAACACTCAAATACAACTAAAAATACAACAAATTACAGAACGAATGTTTCTGCAAAAATCGATATTAGAACTGTTCCGAATGTAAACCTGACATTTGGAGGTAATTTCACCTATTATGACAGGTATAACTATAGCTTTTTCCATTCCCTAACAAATTTCAATAGAAATTCACACTCCTATGGGAATACATGGCGGGTATTTGGAAAATTTATTCAACGATTTCCTACCGAAAAAGATAGTAAATCATTAATTAAAAATGTTTATTACTCTATTCAGGCAGACTATACAAGAAACAATGCCGTAACTGAAGATCCTGATCATCAGGATAATTTTTTTAACTATGGTTATGTGGGCAAATTTATAACGTATAAGGACAGAAATTATACAGACCAGGTGGCGTATGATTCCGTTACTGGTTTATGGGGCCATTTAATGGACAATTTCCAGGATACCCTTTTTGCATTTAACCGGATGGAAATAAACCCATTGCTGGCCAATTATACTGATCAGTATTATTCTATGAATGACAACATCCGGAATTTTGAAGATGTAATTCCCTCACAGGGAGGAATTGTTAATGGAAGAGGGCCATCAAATATTTATGGTCTGTTTGCTAACCCCGGACAATTAGCAGCAGGATACTCTAAAACAGAGAGCGATCAAATTGGAATAGACGTAATGGGATCTGCAGATATTGGAAATCATGCCATCCAGTTTGGGTTTCAATATCAGCAACGTACTAGTCGGGGATATTATACCGGGCCTGTTGGTTTGTGGAATGTAATGCGAGGTATAACAAACTGGCATATTCGTGAGTTGGATAAATCAAATCCCCTCCCTGTTTATGTAGATAATGTTTTTATGGATACCATAAATTATTATAGAAGATATGATGCACAATCTCAGTTTTTCTTTGATCAGCAGTTACGGGAAAGTATGGGATTGTCAATTGAAGGGACAGATTGGATTGATATTGATTCGTATGATATAAATACACAATCACTCTATTATTATGATAAAGATGGTGTTCAACATGTCGGACACATTGATGGAGGACTTGACCTTTCCATGTTCAGTCCGGATGAATTGTTGAATGAAGGAGCTCAATTAGTGAATTATTTTGGCTATGATGCGTATGGTAATAAATTACAAAACAAACCGAGCTTCAATGATTTTTTCACTGAATTGGATGAGAATGGTAATTATAAACGATCTGTCGGCGCGTATGAACCAATTTACATGGCTGGTTATATCCAGGATGTGTTCGCTTTCAAAGACCTGGTGTTTAATGTTGGCGTACGTGTTGACCGCTTTGATGCTAACCAGACCGTACTAAAGGATCCATATTTGCTTTATGCAGCCCGAACAGTTTCTGAGGTAAATGATTTGGGCCCACACCCTTCAAGTATGGGAGGTGATTATGTTGTTTATGTCGACAATGTTAGTAGCCCAACATTTATTACCGGCTACCGTTCTGAAAGTGTATGGTTCAATGCAGAGGGTGTTGAAGTAGTAAATCCGGAGGATGATCTGGATGTCGGGAATGGTGTTTCACCTTACCTGGTTGATCCGGATAATATGGTTATTTCTGCAAATGCTTTTGAGGATTATGAGCCTGCGATCAATATTATGCCGAGGATTGCCTTTTCATTTCCTATTTCAGATGAAGCATTGTTCTATGCTCATTATGATGTACTAACCCAACGGCCTACAAGTAATTTCTTTGTCACACCTGACGATTATTACTTCTGGCCTACCAGAAGCAACCCAACAATCAATAATGCCAGGTTAAACCCTGAAAAAACAATTGATTATGAATTTGGATTTCAGCAGGTTCTTGGCCCAACTTCTTCTATTGACATATCAACATTTTATCGCGAAGTAAGAGACCAAATCCAAAGTTATCGTTTTTCTGCAGCCTACCCGAAAACATATTATTCATATAATAATATTGATTTTGGTACTGTTAAAGGGCTTACAGTTACTTACGACCTTCGACGAACAAATAATGTGCGGGTTAGAGCCAGTTATACATTGCAGTTTGCTGATGGTACTGGTTCAAATGCCAACACCGCTAATGCTTTAATACGATCAGGTCAGCCAAACCTCAGAACACTTAATCCACTGGATATTGACCAACGCCACCGGTTACAGCTTACCCTTGACTACCACTGGGGTGAAGGCCTTAAATACAATGGACCTGTATCAACACGGAACGTTAAAGGTACGGATAAAACAAAAAATATTTATTGGTTACAAAACACAGGATTTAATATCACATTATTTGGTGGGTCAGGAACGCCTTATACTCAATCGTCCATTATTTACCCGGCTTTGCTTGGAGGTACCCGGCAAATAAAGGGTTCTCTTAATGGCTCCCGCCTTCCTTGGCAATTCAGGATGGATGCACGGGTTGATAAAGATTTTAGTATAAAAATGGGTAAAGGTGAACATGCAAAATCAGCTTATCTGAATGTTTTCTTCCAGATACTGAATGTGCTAAATGTCGATAATATATTATTTGTATATCCGGCAACAGGTAATCCGAATGATGATGGTTACCTTGCAGCTGATGAATGGCAAACCCAAATCGATCAGCAATTAAATTCGGAGTCATTCAGGGATTTGTATTCAATTGCACTTAATAATCCCGGAAATTTTAGCTTGCCAAGAAGAATTCGTATAGGTTTAATCTTGAACTTTTAAACCCGAAAAGTAGGGAATAAAATTATTTAAAATAATAAATTATGAGAAACATAATTCACTTTCTGTTTGTGCTGATTTTTGGAATTTTTGTTGTTATGGAAGGCTATGCTGAAGAGAAAAAAATTCCTGAAGGATCCAGTAAAAAAGTTCAATTGAAAGCTACAGCAGCCGGATGTTTACCAGGGGCGGGGTTTAAATATCTCGACATTAATAATATAAGGACAAGGATTAACACCGGGGGAGATATGTGGTGGAATTTTGAGAATGCAGATTATGAAGTGCCGAAAGGATCTGGTAAAATGTCGATGTTCTCTGCTTCATTGTGGATTGGGGGCATCGATGTCAATGACCAACTAAAGCTTGCTGCTGTTAAATATCGTCAAGGGCCTAATTTTGGAGGAGGGAATGATTATTGGCCTGGCCCACTCACTATTGATGGTACAGCTGCAATCACCCCTGATATTTGTTCACATTGGGATCGCCATTTTCCGATAACCCGTCCTGAGATTGATGAATACCTTGCGTGGTGGGATAATAAAAATGATTATCCTGATTATATCATTCCAAAATCTATCCTGGAATGGCCGGCGCATGGTGATGTTGCCCTAAATCAGAGTTATTACCTTGCTCCATTCTTCGACAAAGATGGTGATGGTAACTATGACCCATATCAGGGTGACTATCCCTATTATGATGTGGAAAATGTATTATGTAGAAGTGAAATCCCAACGCCTGAAGGAAATGGTATCCTTGCTGATCAGGTTGTTAAAGGGGACCAGACTTTATGGTGGGTATTTAATGATAAAGGAAATATTCATACCGAGTCTGAAGGTGATCCCATCGGTTTGGAAATTCGTGGACAAGCCTTCGGGTTTGCCACCAATGACCAGATCAATGATATGACATTTTATAGCTATGAAATTATTAACCGTTCAACATTTGTTTTAAGAGATACTTATTTCAGTCAGTGGGTAGACCCTGACTTGGGTTATGCTCAGGATGATTATGTCGGATGCGATGTTCTGAGAGGACTTGGCTATTGTTACAATGGTAAGGCTATTGATGGATCAGGCCAGGCCTGGGCTTATGCTGAACAACCACCTGCCGTTGGCGTTGACTTTTTCCAGGGACCATATATGGATCCGGATGGAAAAGATAACCCTGCATATATTGGTTCAAATTGTCTTGAACTAGTTAATAGTCCGGATATTCTTGATCAAATGGCTATTAATGGTGTAAATTTTGGCGACGGTATTGTTGATAACGAACGATTTGGGATGCGGCGATTTGTCTATCATAATAATTCAGGAGTTCCCGCTTATATGACTGACCCTGATCATGCTCCGGAGTATTATAATTTATTGAAAGGGATTTGGAAAGACGGTACAACAATGATGTATGGAGGTAATGCGCATTTCTCAGCAGGCGGTTATGGACCAGCGTGCGATTTTATGTTTCCCGGAGACTCTGATCCTTGTAATTGGGGAACAAAAGGTGCTCCTCCGAATGGCCCTGTGTACTGGACAGAAATTACTGCTGATAATAATCCTCACGACAGAAGATTTATGCAATCGGCCGGACCGTTTCTTTTGGAACCTGGTGCTGTAAATTATATTACTGTTGGAATCCCATGGGCACGTGCCTCTTCAGGTGGTCCATGGGCATCTGTTGAACTTCTTAGGGTAGTGGACGATAAATGCCAGGCTCTTTTTGATAACTGTTTTACTGTTGTTAATGGCCCCAATGCTCCGGATCTTACCATTCAGGAACTCAATCAGGAACTGATAATATATATATCAAACAGGAAAACAAACGATGCTGGGAATAATTTTAATGAGTCTTATGAAGAGTATGACTTTAACATTCAAAGCCCCGATACAATTCCTCCGGATCAAAGGTTTGACTCTACTTACAATTTTGAAGGTTATCAGGTATTTCAACTTGCAAATTCAAATGTATCTGTTGTCGACCTCGATAACCCTGATTTGGTTAGGACGGTGTTTCAGTGTGACATTAAAAATGGTATTGGCAAACTTGTGATCTGGGATTTTGATCAAAGTTTGAACGCAAACGTTCCTGCCCAAAAAGTGGACGGTGAAGACAAAGGAATTACTCATTCATTCGTCCTTACCCGCGATGCATTTACAGGTGAACCCTTAGTTAATCATAAACAATATTATTACCTGGCACTGGCATACGGATTTAATGAGTATATGATTTATAGTGATGACCCAAGTGCGCAGGAACCACCAATCATTGGTTTGCAAGGGCAGAAAACACCTTACCTGGCAGGCCGTAAGAATATTTCCGTATATACCGGAATACCCCATAAAACTGTTGGGGCTACACGGTTGAATTCGGGCTATGGGGATATCCCTGAAGTTACACGATTGGCTGGTCAGGGAAATGGTGGTAATATGCTTGATTTTACCGATGAGAGTATTAAGGTCATTCTTGATAAACTGCCCCTGAATTGGGCTGATACTATTAATCCAACTTATTATGGTACTCCGGAATACCCGATTAATTACTTCCCCACATATAAATCCAATGCCGGCCCTATAACGGTTAAGGTTATTGATCCGTTGAATGTTAAAGATGCAAGTTACATCCTATCATTCGATTCAATGTACCTTCAGACAGTTCAGGTTACCGGTGATCCTGATATTAGTGGAGATACTTCCTCATTTATGGTCGCGAAATGGAAATTAATTGACGAGTCAATCGATGTTGAATATCTTGCAGACACGTTGATCTCTTACGAAAATGAACAACTTTTTCTTGATCTTGGATTCTCGATTACACTTAAACAGATGTTTTACCCGGGTACGTATAAAATTGGAGCAGATGGTTTTGGAGACCCTGTGTATTATCCTTTAAATGAAAACAATGGATTAATTGTTGCTACTATTAAATATGCTGATAGCTCAAGAAGATGGTTTGGCGGCCTTTCAGATAATGATAATCCAAACGACCAAAACTGGATTAGATCGGGAGAGTTTGCCGATGGTCAAGCCGATTTTAATGATTGGGATATAAAATTGGGTGGCAGCGGTACCCCTGAAGGCCATGCATATGACCCGGATGCGAATTATGAGAGCATCCTTGATGGTACCTGGGCCCCCTATAACTTATGTGCTTCACACGTGCAATCTGATGCAGGTCCGGCTTATGGTAAGACTAATAACTTTTCAAAGCAAAAAATGAATATGTCTGACCTTGCTTCTGTTGATATTGTAATCACAAAAAACAGGGATCATTGGACAAGATGCCCGGTTCTGGAGATGTGCCCAAATATGGAATTAGCAGAAGGGGGAGTGGCTCAATTCTTAATAAGAGCAGGACGTTCAGTTGATAAAGATGGCAATCCTTCTTCCGGTGGAGTGGAAGAAGCCAGTGATGACCCTGATGACCCTAATTATATTAACCTTACTGGTATGGGATGGTTCCCCGGCTATGCTATAAATATTGAAACAGGCGAACGGTTAAACATTGCCTTTAGTGAAGACTCATGGCTGGTTGCTGACAATGGCAGGGATATGCTGTGGAATCCAACATCTACTGTTTGGGATTTTACCGATCCGTTTAATCCTAAATCAGTGTTTGGAGGAAGGCACTATATTTATGTTTTTGCTCATACAACAGCCAAATTCTTAGACCCTTCCTATGACGTTCCTGCTTATGATGCTGGAAAGTGGCTAAGGGAAGGGTTACCTCAAACTGGCATGTTTAAAAGAGAATACTTTTATTCATCCTGTATGTGGGTAAATATTCCACTGGCAATTGAAGATGAAGAATGGATGTCAAATGATGTAAAAATTAAGATCCGTGTATCAAAACCATATATGCGTTATTTTTCAACTCCTTTGCAAGATACCTTATATTACCCGGATTCATCGTACTATGTCATAGATGAAAGTTTGAAATTTAACAATAAATATCCGGCTTATTCATTTGACATGAAAGGGATGGCTGCTTCTCATGATGATATTGCAAAAGCAACTTCTGATCTTGATTTGATTAATATTGTTCCCAACCCTTATTATGCTTACTCGTCATACGAAACTGACCAACTTGATAATCGCGTGAAAATTACAAATCTTCCTCAACGATGCATAATTACTATTTATAATATGAGTGGTACAATGATCAGGCAATTTTCAAAGGATGATGTTATGACATCACTTGATTGGGATCTTAAAAATCATGCCGGTATTCCGATTGGCAGTGGTATTTATTTGATTCATGTTAAAGCTGATGGAATAGGCGAGAAAGTGCTCAAGTGGTTTGGTTCATTAAGAGCTCCTGATTATAACGCATTTTAGTGTTTAACAGTGATCTATAGAAAAAAAGTAAATAATAATATAAAATTTCATAATATGAAAAAATTTCTAAGATATCTGGTTGTGATCTTTTTAATGGGAGCTGTTTTATTCCCCATTAATAACCTTATCGCAGGGAATGAAGATAGGTCAGGCGAGGCTGGAGCATCAGAGTTATTGATAAACCCATGGGCTCGTAGCTCTGGATGGGGAGGAGTTAATACTGCCGGTGTTCGTGGTGTGGAAGCAATGTTTCTGAATATTGCCGGTACAGCTTTTACCCCACAAACTGAAATGGTTTTTTGTCATACAAACTGGCTTAAAGGTGCAGATATTAATATATATTCCTTTGGATTGACTCAAAAAATCGGAGAGTCTGGCGTGCTGGGACTTGGTGTTATGTCAATGTCTTTTGGTGATATTCCGATTACAACTGTTTCTCTCCCGGAAGGAGGAATAGGTACATTTTCTCCAAGCCTGATGAATATTGCGCTCTCTTATTCGAGAGTTTTTTCGAATAGTATTTATGGTGGAATGCAGATAAAGATCATTTCTGAGAATATTTCCGATATGACAGCTTCAGGATTTGCTATTGATGCTGGTATTCAGTATGTTACAGGGGAAACGGAGAATGTAAAATTTGGGATTACACTCAAAAACTGGGGTCCTACAATGAAATTCTCAGGTGATGGTTTGGCCATTCGTACATTGCTTCCCGGACAGGAAAGCCAGTTTACCCTTGAGCAAAGAGCATCCAGCTACCAATTACCTTCTCAGTTAAATATAGGATTCACATATGATATTAATTTTTCAGGGAACAGCAGATTGTCTTTTTCCGGTAACTTTAATTCAAATGCGTTTACTAAAGATCAACTAACTGCCGGGATGGAGTTTTCGCTCAAATCATACCTTATGATCAGAGGAGCCTATACTTATGAAGAGGGTATTACGGACAATTCAAAACGATCAACTGTTTTTACCGGCCCAAGTGCTGGAATGACAGTTCAGGTTCCTTTAAATAAAGAACAAGGAACAAACTTTTCTGTTGATTATTCATTCACCGCCACTGACCCGTTTAGTGGAGTTCACAGAATTGGTGCCAGATTTAATTTTTAAAGAATAATTTTTACATAATCCTTTTTATAGTAATAAAAGGATTTTTCGGAGGACCCTTATTTTTTCAGGGTCTTTCGTCTTTTTGTTTTTTCTAATAAAATGCATGAAATAGGCAATATGATTGATCAACCCTAGATCAACCCTGTTTCATTTAGACTAAAAAAATATTGACATGGGTGAAACGAAATATTATACAGAAGAAGGATTACAGAAGTTAAATGAGGAATTGAATCAACTTTTAAGCGTTGAAAGACCTGCAATTACCCTTCAAATTGCTGAAGCCCGTGATAAAGGTGACTTGTCGGAGAATGCCGAATATGATGCCGCTAAAGATGCTCAGGGCTTACTGGAATTGAGAATTTCAAAAATACAAGAGGTTATTCGTAATGCAAGAGTGCTCGATGAATCGAAGTTGGATTCATCTAAAGTCTTCATCCTGACAAAAGTAAAAATAAAAAATCTGAAGAGTAATGCTGTTATGAC
>CBDUSM010000014.1:0-10864 GCA_965369825.1 uncultured Bacteroidales bacterium | reverse complement strand
TGATGGCGAATAAATCAGGGCCTGGATTTCTGGATTGGAAACAAATTCATTGAACATAAACTCTGGAGAGTAAAAATTGGGAAAAAACCTGTTGTTTAGATATACAGCGGGCAATGGGTGGTTTGTTATAACATGTCCTTTTATATTGTATTCTGAATAGAACCTCAATGCATCATTTTGATTTTCGAAAATTTTAATGGGACATTTATTTCTCTCCCTGAAAGTAAAGGCCTCCTGGTCCCAGTTTTCTTCAAAAGCTAACCGGTGGTTCCAGGGGGTTATTTTTTCTTTTGAAACCCAGCCACTGAACGATTTAATTTGATTCATGTAATTAATGCTGGGAACGGTTGAGAGCAATACAAAATCATCGGTTTCTTTAAATACAAATTCAATTTTAAAAACATTGGCTTTGTCGATGATTTTATGATCATCTATCACCGGAACGGAGAAATAATATGGTTTTGTAATTTTTTCACCTTCTTGTTGCTGGTCTATTGAAATATCAACTCTGTTGATCACCATGGCTTTTTTATTAAACTCAGCAGTATATTCTCCAACCCTGACCGGAGCATTCAGGCAATTCATCCAAAGCAAGAGGTTCTTTTTCAAGACCCAGCCCTCCCCGTCATAATTTTCATTTTTTAATGTGCCATCACTTTTAACCATAGCCGGATCAGCGAGCTTGATTGCATCGAAGCTTTCTTCCATTGCATAAAACGGTTGGAGAAATCCAAGTTTTGTTCCTGAGGAATTGGTGCAACTGCTATTTTTGAAAAGTGTATTTTCATCTTTATCGGAAAAAACGATCCAGGGATCTTCAGCCCGCTCCTTGAGAATACCCTCATCATAATGTTGCAAGGGTTTACTGAAATCCTTAGGTGTTAACAAAACTTTTTTTTGTGCAACAGTTAAGCTGTAGGCAGAAAACAGCATCAGTATGATTGATAATCGAATGAACAACATATTTTTACCCTCCTATTTTGATAGATATTCAATATTAAAGTCAGACACAGAGATAGGCGATTTATCATTTTCCAGTATATCGTAAATTTCCGCGAAATCAATCTGGTCTTCATTCTTGAAGTTTAAAAGCACATGTATTTTTATTGCATTATACTGATCATATAATTTTTGATAAATCAGATCGTTAATCAGGTTAACTGTATTTTCCCGAAAGTTTTGTGGAGAACTGATAATGAAATAAAGATTGATTTTTCTATTATGAAATGAAACAGTTCTGAGGCTTTTCATTAATGTTTCAGCATCGTTCTTGGCAAAGTCCGGCCTTACCTGGTATATCAGATCGGTAAACCTGCTGAGTGAATCGCAGTGATCAAAATAATAGGTCGGATTACCCCAAAGATACATGTGAACCGCTTCCTCATTTTTGCATTCTTTTAATACGATATCTTCTACTTTTCTAACGACATCCTCTTTGTTTGGTCGTTGATGTTCATGATATGTATTAACATAAACCAGGTTTATGGGTGAGATTTTTTCTTTTTTCTTTTTGGCGTAATAGTTATCAGGCAGATCATAGATAATACTATTCACGTCTTTGTTGCAAACGTCATTAATATAAGGCACATTACTGCGTTTGAGTTTGTATTCAACACCAATGTTAACCGACAATGCATTCAACCTGGAATGATCGCCTAAAGCCAGTAGATTAATACTGTTTAAATTACCATCAGTAATGGGTGATGTGATGCTATGCTCTTTGACAATGTCTGTTATGCCAAAACTGAATTGAGGCCCAAAGAACACAGAGATATATTTATTTACAGGGATAAATGCTTCCAATGAAACATGAGATAGGAGTGTAGGGGATATCTCCACCTTATTTACACTGGCTATGTCGCTATCGGTGAATTGTCCATAGCCATATTCAGGCAAATCGTCGAGCAGTACAGGAAAATCTTCAAACTGGTATCCGCCTGCATAATAAAAAGTGCCGGTGTTTAATTCAAAACTATGATTTATTGGAATCATCACATCCACACCTGCTTTTAAAGCCAGCGACCATTTTTTCATATACCACTGAAAGCCAAGGTCTATTGGGATGGAAAAATAATTAAACCTTAGCTCTTGAGATACATTTATCCCTGCAAGCAGAAGCGTGAATTCATCTCCGTCCATATCAACCTGGCTAGTTAATTGTTGAAAAAATACAGGAGTTTTGGCAGTTGATAGAAAGTGATTGTAGCCCAGTCCGGGAATGAATGTCAGGTTGAATTTTTCTTTCCCGGTGAGCAAATAACTGGCAGATATATTCAAATTAAAGCCTATTCCCGGGTTATTATCAAACTCTTTATTCATTACCCAGCTAGAATTAGGTGCCAGGGTAATGTGGAGAGATTGCGGAATATACCAGGGAGATCCAATGCCATGCACAAAAGGAAATTCATCTTTGTCGACCTTCACAATTTTACAGAAATTTTTTGTATTTCTTGAATCCCTCCGCAAGAAATCGCTACAAACAATGGTATAAATCAATGATACATTCAGTGTGTCAGGTTTAACATCGTCCCAGAAGATATTAACATCCCTGTCATGGTAAATGATCTCTTTTTGTAGCCCAACATTAGCGATATAATATCTTTTCTTTTTTGTAAAATTTAAAAGTTCATAGTTGAAAATATTGATGTCGTCGATGCGATTTTCCTTCAAAAATGTATTATATGAGTGAATAAAGTCCCTGAAAAAGACCTGGTTATACGCCTCGGTCTTATATTCATCATAAACAGGAACTAATGGGCTCATAAAGAGGTTGTTAAAAAGCTTGGCGCTATCAGGCTCAGATGAACTCATACTGAGACTTTGATACCGCATCATGAATTGCTTCACCTTCAATGCATTGAAGTGCGTCTTTTGTCCATGCAATGCTGGAAAAGAGAGTAATAATATTGTAAGGATCAGTATAGTAGGTATAAATCTCTTCATGATCGAATTATTTATTGATGATGATTTTTTCATTTGCCATCCTGGTGCCGTTATTCACAACAAGCATGTAAATACCTGAAGGTACTCCGGATATGTTAACTTCGTGAAATTGGTTATTTAACGTATTATTGAAAATATTCTCTTTTATGACTTTACCAGTAAAGTCATAAAGTTTAGCTTTAATAACTGTCGATTCAGTTTCAACCATACATATCCATAACTGATTGCCAGTAGCAGGATTTGGGTAGACTGAAAAATTCAATCCATTATCATCAAGCATATTTTTTTTATTACCATTATCAAAAATTGTTCTTGTCCAGCAAATAATCCTGGCATTGTTTGAGGTTTCAACCCAATAATCAAATTGATTTGAAAGGATATCCATATCCCCAAAATCGTAATAGGTTTTATTCCAGCTATCGTTTATATAAATTTCCTCACCCGCAATTTTGTCGGTATAGCCCCATCTGTACGTTTTCATCCTGCTGCCAAGGAAAATTAAAACAGCATTATTATCACTTTTATTAATAATTTTTCCCGGATCAGGTGCCTGGTTGGTTGTGACCAATATTTCTTTTTGGGTTGAAGAAAAACAACCATTCAACGTATCTTCTTCTGTAACAGTAAGTACGACCTGCATTGCAGGGTAAATAATGTTCCATGAAATAGAGATTTCTGTGTCACTGGTTACATGAATCGTTCCCAATTCATCCGATAATTTCCAATGGTGGATTGCTTCCGGGTTAACATTTTCCACAGTGTAAACAGACTTAATTCCTGACTGGTTACTGCAAACAATTTCATCACCAACGATGGTCATAATGCTATTGGGCAGTATTATAATCTCCTTTTCAAAGCTGCTTGAGCATCCATATTGGTTGGTTGCAGTCAGACTTACATTGTAATTAGTTGCAGAGGTAAAAATATGAGTTGGGTTCTCAAGTGCTGAAAGTTCATTGTCGCCAAATTCCCAGTGCCAGAGCGGATTTTCGTAAGGATCAATCGTTTTGTTTATGAATTGTGTGACCTGGTTTTCACAAGGAAATAAATAATCGAAATCTACAACCGGGTAATCAACAAGGATCAGTTCTGCTTCATTACTGGTAATGGTTGTATTGAAAATGGTGTCCGTAACCACACATTGAAAGCGCAAAGCAAGTAATCCGTTATCGGGAATATTCACAATCAATACTTTGCTATTGAAGCCTTCATAAATATCGCCGGCATTTAAGCTATCAATATTTACCCAGGTGTCAGCTTCGTTTTTTTGCCACTGAAAGAGAGGAAACAGATAATCAGTTTCAACCGAAAAAGTGGCTTCCTTGCCTGTACATTGGAAAAAATCATCCGGTTGAAGGATAAACTGGGCAACCCCGTGTTGAAAAACGAACATTGTGAGTAGTAGAAAAATTAGTTTGCTTTTTATCATTTTCGTATATTTTTTTCAAAAAAACGGATCAACAAGTATAAATTAGTTTAGTCTTCTTCAATAGCCTGAAAGTCAGTGATTTTTGTTATAGTATATTTGGGTTTATTTGGAATAATATTTAATGAGATGGCCAGGTTTATACCAACAACATACGGCATTAAGGATGAATAAGCCAGGCCAAAATTTGCTATTTTCCCTTCAGGACTGAAAAGTTCTTTTGTTTCTATATGCTGATCCTCCAGCATATTAGTTACACCAAAGTATGCAAATGGCCCTGCTTTAATAAAGGTTTTTTTATTATGGGTTCTCCACTGGTAGCCAAAGTCAACATATCCATTAATAAAATAAGACTTAAGTTGAATAGCAGGCGATTCTGTCTTTTTGGTATGGTAGGTGCCAAAACCATAGTAGGGAAGATCTTCGAGGGTTACATTTTCAATCATATGTCCGTTTTCTTCAAAAGTGCAAGAAAGTCCTCTTTCACTTAATGTACCTGCAGTGAAAGAATAGTCATCGCTAATTGGAATGGATAAAATGGCCCCTACCGTAAAATAGATAGCAGATTTACTTTTTTTGAAATGTCTGTATGCATTAAACTTCAATGGTATCTGCAAAGTGGAAATCAGGTGTTTTTGCTCAGCGTTGTTTATGGTAATTTCTCTGGAGTAATCACCGAGATAAAGCTCATTGAGTGGTGAATAATTCTCAGCAAATTGACCCGAATAATTTGCTAATCTGAAATAAGAGGTTTGTTGATTATATCCTATCCCTATTCCGGGGCCAAACGACCAGGAATGACGGGAAGTATCATTAAAAAATATGTTAAATTCAAGGTTAGCGCCAAAGGCCGGTCCGTTATATATTTCCATGTCATTGAAACCCGGCAATTTTACTTCTCCGGAATAATTTCCGTATCCCCCCATAAATCCTATGTTAAGAAAACCCCACATGTTTTTCATTTCTGGCTCTGGTAATGGCCCGAAGGGCCGTATAACCTCTATATTCCTTATTTTATATATGGAGGGAATTGTGATTCTTACTGTTTTTCCTGCCCTTTCTCCTTTTTTTGTATGTTTGGCAGTCATAGCGATGGTCAGCTTCAATTCACCATTAAATTGACTTTCATAGGTGCTTCCATCAGGCAGGGTTCTGAACCCCATAAAGTGGACCGACACAACCGGGTCGGTAACCAGGTATCCTTTGTATATCCCGCTACCATTGTTAATGGTACTGTGAACTACTTCCGATCTTATTTCAAATTCAACACCATCTGAAAACCAGGAGAAAAGACTATCAACATACTGTTTAACGGTATAATATTCAATCTTTTGAGCTGAGTCGTTAACGTCAAGGGGGTGTCCTGGTTCAAAAAACTTAACGATTTTATCTTGATTTATATCCTGAAAAAGAGAGATAAATTTTCTGACAGAGATAGAATCAAATGGGTGCTCCCATATGCCCGGGCTGAAGTTGGCATAGTTGCCAAAATCGGTAATCAGATTTTGTACATGTTCACGAATAAGAACCTTTTCTTCAGCGCTTATTTTTGCCTCCTGCCCATACATCAGTGAAGGGATCAAAAACCAGAGAATAATAGGAATATATCTTGTTTTCATAATGAATAGTAAATTATCAGAATTTAATGAATGTGAACTTTCCCCAAATGCCTTACTGAACCCACATCAATTTCAACCAGATACAAACCGGCAGTTAAGAATTCCAGGTTGAATGCTTTCGAGAAGTACTCGTTTTCTTTAATAAATGATCCTCCATATACTTCCTGGCCATACATATTGTATATTTTAAAGGTTGCTTTACCGGAGAACTTATTTAATATGCTAACCGTAAATTTGCCGGTGGTAGGGTTGGGATAGATATTTAATCCTTCATGACTTATGAAGAAATTATTGAACAGGGTTGCTTTGTCAGGATTTTCATTCTCCCCGGGATAAAGGAATGATTTTGTGCAACAGGAATCAGCGCTGATATCGAAAGCAGTGCAGACATAGAACAGATCTGTTTCGTTCAACATGAAATCCGGTCCTAAAAAGTAATATTGCCGGTTTTCTGTTGTGTCGAGGCATTCATCATTTTTATACCAGATGTAATAATTTGCAGATGGGTCTGAACACACCAGCAGTTTATCCTGAAGCAGCAAAAATGATTTATCCGGAACGGTTGTTGGGTCAATATCGATGATAAATTCTTTTTCTGCAAAACAGCCTTGCCCGGGGCTGAGTGGAAAGGCTTTTACATTGATCTTTCCCGGGCCGGGTGTATGGCCCCAGTGTATAAGTTTAGAAAAATTGGTGCCCTTACCCTCAAGCGTATCTCCTCCTGTGATGTGCCAATCGAAATTATACGTTGAAATATCGCCGTTTAAAATAATTTGATAAAGTTAATCGGTAGCGTTTGAACACACTTGCAAACTGCCTTCAAGTGAAAGGTCAGGACTATTGAGAAGATAAATTTCTTTTTGGACCGAAGAGATAGTATCATAAACAGGGTATTCATATGTTATTACTATGGTATTCATTGATCCCGGCACCAGTGATGGATTAAATGTGTTGGTGCTTCCGACAATTCCTTCTCCGGAGAAATGGCCTCCTTCAGGGATGCCTGTGAGACGGTAATTTGAATCGTACCGGCAAACGGTATTTTCCCCTAGTTCTCCATAATCAAAGTCATGGTAGAAGATGTAGGTGGTAGCCGGATCAGAGAGTTCATTAGGTTGATCACCCAGAGCCCATATCATTAATTTATTTTCACCTGGTTGTAATCCCTCAGGATTCACTCGTGTGATGTTGAAAGGTACTTCAACCTGGTTGTATTCATATCCATCCCAAATACTAACCAGTTCTCCTTCATTCAAGGAAGCAAAAACCTCGGTGATATGATTATTGGGGCTGGAACATGAAGGCCCTGCACTGGTTTTGATTTGAGCATCAGGTGTATGAATAATATTACGAGGCTCAATAGAAGTACTCATCCCTTCTGACTCAATTGAATCAAAGCTGATTAAGGGTTTGCAATAATACAATGTAATACCTCCTGAAATTGTATCGTTCGGGAAGAAAGCAATCACCGAAAGCGTATTTTCGTAGTCGGGGAGGGGTAATTGAGAAATGGATATAATATATGCCTGATCGTCATCATTGTAAATAGATGTTATGTTAGCGGGTTCCTGGAGAACCAGGTTGACTGCATAAACTATCTCATTCATTGTATTGGTTACGTCGTTTAACCGGAATGTATACACAGGGATTTGGGGATTCCCGAAGTACTGCTCCGAATCAAATTCAAATTCTCCTCTGTCAGCATGATTAATAACCATGGCGTTTTGTTCATACGACGGTTTAAAAATCAACAGACAGGAGAAAAGCAATACGACTGATATGATTTTTGACATGTGAATTAACTTAAGTTTAGACATGAAGATGCTATATTAGTGATTTTTAATGAATAACAATTTTAAAAACAGTTATCCCTTTATTATTAAATACTTTTCCAGTGTAAATTCCTTTTGGCAGAGAGCTGACATCAGCCTTAACCCGTTGATTATAAGCTGTTTTATCAAATTGTGATTTAAATACGAGTTGATTGCCGGTGTTAAATAGAAGTAAAACATAGTTACCAACTTCCGGCCCTCTTAGCTCCAGATAAAAAGCCTCGCTTGCAGGATTCGGATAGATATTTACATCAAGGTTTTGAAAGCCTTGTTCGTTGATGTAATCGGGCCCTTTTGCAATGGTATCAAGCACAAACACGAATGACTTTTCGTCGCTTCCACAGCTATTTTCTACAAAATAAGTAATGGTAATTTGTTCCTGATAAAACTCAATTGGTGAAAGAAGTACCTGGCAGGTTGAATCTGAGAATGAAGTGATGGTACCTGATCCTTCCGGATTGACAGACCAATGAGGTTCATCAAAGGAGCCACTGAAATTTGCACAGATTGTTATAGTAGAGTCTACAGGTGTGTCATTATAATCTACCCAGAGGGTGTCATTAGAAACCACACCCTGGCAATCATACAATTGATAAATATAAGGTGGTGGAGAGATTTCAATTGTCTTGCAGATCATATCGGTGAATAAAGAACCACCAATAACAGATTCAGCATATACACATACTGTATAGTTTCCATAATCGGGGTATTCATATGACAGGTTTTGTCCTCCGGAGATCACCTGATTATTTGTAATCCAGGTATATTCCAGGTCCGGATTGTCGGGCCAGACTGTAAATGAATAAGCAAGGCAATTTGAAGCCTGTATCTCGATCGAAATGCTGTCAAGAAGATATTGAGCCGATTGTAGAACATAAAATAGTGAGTCATTAACTGCCATAGGGCCTCCTGTTGCCCCGATATCATTTGTGTCGGAGCCATAAGACGGTGGGAAGTATTGATCGAAATATTCAGGTAATGGGTCACCATGATCAATGCATGGAGAGTAGAATACAGTATCGGCTCTCAGGTTAAGGTTTGTTGAACCGACAAAAATCGGATTCAGCCCATTAAGGTTATGGTATGGAGGGCCCTCTACAGCCCCATAGACATCAGAATAAAATGATTCGATGTTTTCATTGAAATTGACCTGATCGCTAATCCGCTTTGCATTGTTTCCCCAGATAAGAGAGTTCTGAATTTGACATTTACTAATATCTGTTTCATTCAATGTGTCCTGGAAGATGCCATAGTGGCTGTTATTGAATATTGTGCAGTTAATGATATCAGTTTGATCATCAGGGTTGCTTCCGTCAGGGTCGATGAAGATACCACTGCCTGGTTTTTCGGAACGGATGATCTGGTTTGAATAGATCAGGCAATTATAAAAATCAGACCCGGCTCCATTTTTGCTCAAAAACACACCACCTCCCTGGTTCTCATTGGATGTAGAAAGAGTACATTGATTTAACCCAATGTGATTTCTTGAGAAACGATCAGCAGAGTTGTTTGAATAAATACCGCCGCCTTCTTTAGCAAAATTATTAATGACCATGTTTGAATCTACTATAAGATAACCCGGGTCGTTGTCAGATCGTTTAAGATAGATTCCACCTCCGCTAAAATTGGCTTTATTGTTGAAAATGTAATTTCTTTTAGTCTCATCTGAGCAGTTCTCCAGGTAAAGACCTGCACCGTACCATGCTTCATTTTTGCTGAAAAAATTGTCATTAATTAAGATTTCTGAGTCATAACCGAAAAGTGCACCTCCTCTAAAGCTTGAGTTGCCGGTAAAGTAGTTCAATGAAATATTTGCCTGAATTAGATTGTCAAAAAACAACCCACCCCCTTTTGATTCATTGTTAACAGAATGTATGTTGAAGCCAATATTCCTGGTAAATTTACTGTTTTGAATGTCGAGAGTGTCGATATCCTGAACATAAATAGCTCCTCCGCTAAGTGAAGATATATTATTTACAAATTGAGCATTATCAATCAATAATGATCCAACTTCCGTGGCATAAATTGCCCCACCCTGTGCATTATTAAAAGTGATGGTATTGTCAGGGGCATAGCCTGAAAAGTTAGATTTAAATGTCAGATCATTTGGCAATAGGGCAACGTTGATATCCTGTGCATATAAAGCGCCGCCTCCCTGTTGAGAAATAAGGCTATTAAATTCAGAATCCGAAACAAACAATGAATCACAGGTTTTAACATAGATTCCACCTCCTTTGATCGAATAACTTCCAAATTCAGATTGGCGAATGAAGGAGCTATTGTTAACGAAAACAGAAGAGTTTGGCTTGACTCCGTTTTGGATGAATAAACAACCACCATTGCCATATAAACTGGTGAAATCACGAAAAATGTTATTAATTATGATAACACTTTCAGTTTTTGTGTGAGAATAAACATAAATACATCCACCGTCGTTACCGGCAACAGATGATTGGATCGTACTGTTTCTGAACTGGAATGAATGAATGTCAGTTTCCGAATCGATATAAATCACCCCACCACTACCAACTGCTTCACTTTCATTGATATTAATATTTTCAAAAAAGAGAGAGCCAACGGTGATGCCTGGATGAATATGGGCTACTCCTCCTGATCCGCCTGACCAGGATTTGTTAATGCTTATATTACTACAAGTTAATTCTCCCAGGGTATCACACTCGATGAAAGTAAACCCACCATCACCGGCAACAGCTTCGCTGGTTTGGCCAATTATTTCATTTTCAATATTGACAACCTCCAAATTTTGCCCGCTTAAGAAAAGATAACCTCCATTTTGAGATGCTGTACTTTTATTAATAATGTTGTCAACAACATTTATTTCCGGAAGATTTTCGGTTAAACCAATATACAGAAATCCGCCTGAACCTCCATTTGCACTTGTGGAACCGATAATTTTATTTGAGGCAATGGCAATTATGCTTCCGGAGGTAGCTTCAAGGTACAACGTTCCACCGGAGCCATTTCCGGCTTCACACGTAGTGAGGTTGTTTCCTGTTAAGTCAAGTGAACCCAGGCTGGAAAGG
>CBDUSM010000013.1:0-11014 GCA_965369825.1 uncultured Bacteroidales bacterium | reverse complement strand
CTTTGTTATTATGAGCGGCTTTTAAATCAGCAAGTGCTTTCTCAATGGGTTCCTTCTTTTCAGCAGGTAATTTATCCCCATACTCTTTAAGTTGCTTTTCGGTTTGAAAAATCAATGCATCGGCACTATTTAATTTATCAATCGATTCTCTCTCTTTTTTATCGGCTTCTTCATTTGCTTTTGCTTCATCTTTCATTTTCTTAATTTCATCATCGCTTAGTCCGGAAGAAGCTTCAATACGAATATCCTGAGATTTACCGGTTCCTTTATCTTTCGCCGTTACATGAAGAATGCCATTCGCATCAATATCAAAAATTACTTCGACCTGAGGCAAACCTCTTGGCGCTGGTGGGATCCCATCAAGATGGAACCGTCCGATGCTTTTATTTTGGCTTGCCATTGGACGCTCTCCCTGTAAAACATGTATCTCAACTGAAGGTTGGTTATCAGACGCTGTTGAGAATGTTTCAGACTTTTTAACCGGGATAGTTGTATTTGACTCAATCAACTTTGTAAAAACACTACCCAGGGTTTCAATACCCAGTGATAACGGCGTTACGTCGAGTAACAGAACATCTTTTACCTCTCCGGTAAGAACTCCCCCTTGAATAGCTGCTCCAACGGCTACAACTTCATCGGGATTAACTCCTTTGGAAGGTGTTTTGCCAAAAAAGTCTTCCACAGCTTTCTGGATAATTGGTATACGTGTTGAACCGCCAACCAATATCACTTCATCAATTTCTGAAGCGGCCATGCCGGAATCTTTTAATGCTTTCTTACAAGGTTCAATAATCGCCTGCATATATTTATCTATCAGCTGCTCAAACTTTGCTCTGGTGAGTGTTCTTACAAGGTGCTTGGGTATTCCATCAACAGGCATAATATATGGTAAGTTGATTTCGGTAGATGTTGAGCTTGATAATTCAATCTTTGCTTTCTCAGCTCCCTCTTTTAACCTTTGCAACGCCATAGGGTCTTTGCGCAGGTCAATATTCTCATCTTTCTTGAATTCGTCAGCCAGCCAATCGATAATGGTCTGGTCAAAATCATCACCACCGAGATGCGTATCGCCATTTGTTGATTTTACTTCAAAAACACCATCTCCCAATTCAAGGATGGATATATCAAACGTTCCGCCACCCAGGTCAAAAACAGCAAGCTTCACATCCTTGTTTTTCTTGTCAATGCCATACGCCAAAGAAGCTGCTGTTGGTTCATTGATGATTCTCTTTACGGTTAAACCGGCTATTTCGCCAGCCTCCTTTGTAGCTTGACGCTGTGAATCGCTGAAGTAAGCAGGTACAGTAATCACTGCTTCCGTAACTTCCTGACCCAGGTAATCTTCGGCTGTTTTTTTCATTTTCTGAAGAATCATAGCCGAAATTTCCTGTGGAGTATATAATCTATCGTCTATTTTGATCCTTGGTGTGTTATTATCACCTTTTTCAACAATAAAAGGGACCCTGCCAATTTCAGTTTGTACCCTGGAAAAGGGTTCACCCATAAATCTTTTAATAGAGAATATTGTTTTTCGGGGGTTTGTAATAGCCTGACGCTTTGCCGGATCGCCAACTTTGCGTTCGCCATTTTCAGTAAATGCAACAACAGAGGGAGTTGTCCTCTTCCCTTCACTGTTAGGGATAACCACAGGCTCATTTCCTTCCATTACCGCAACACATGAATTTGTAGTTCCTAAATCTATTCCAATAATTTTTCCCATAATAATTTATATTATTTTTTGATAATTATATTTTTTTTTCAAGTGATAAATATAATTTCAATGATTATGCCAAATTCCAAATCATACAGAAATGCTGACAAAAAATGACAAAAAGGCAGGAACAGTTATAAAATTGTCGTATTGTGCGGGTAAATCAAAAACCAAATAACGGAGGTGGATTTATTATCAGAGTTTAACCACCAATTACCATTACAAACTTCAACCCTTTCGTGGTTAATATATCCTGACTTAATGGATGCAGAAAATAGCTTCTGGATTTATTGTACCGGCAGGAGAATATACCAATACCATTTGTAATATTTGTGTATTCCGGACGGTCCTGAACGATACTGTTCGAAGGTTCATTTACCACCATATACGTATTATACTCCTCGCCGGCAACAGAATACAAAAACTCAACTGTCATTGAAACCCGGGAATCAACTTCAGCTTCCATCTCAGGTTCATAGGGAATAGTAGATTGTAGAAAAATGTAGAAGCTCTCATTAGCAAACTGGATCAGCATCTCTTCTCCCCCATCTGTTGTTTTAGATCTTCTTGTAGTAAAATGGAAATCAACAGATTTAAAAAGAGTATCTGGGTTATTAAAAAACTTTTCTTTGTAATTAAAGCGCATGATCACCTCATACCTTCTTCCGTTTTTAGCAGAAACCCATTCAACATCTTTTGCAAAAGAATTATCAGGAAACATAATGGTTGGATCAGTTGGATGGTTTAACGGGGGCTTCAGGATCATAAAATCATGGACAAGTGGTGTTTGGGCAGTTATGACCTTATCCGTATTTTGGTTCGTAATAATTAATTTGTATTCACTCTTATAATCAAGCTGCCCGTGCGTTACATATTGATAAATGACTTGTTCCGGATTATAAAAGGTACCCGGTTCCTTGTTATAGATTGTTGTAGTATCAAAATCAAAAGTTTTTAAAACAGAACCCCACTTCCACTGCTCCAATTGAACAATTAATGCATCTCCATAACTACTGGAATCAGCCTCCTGTGCCATATACAGAGCATTTGTGTCGCCAAGGAATGCTTTATTGACTTTCACATAGGAAATACTATCCGTTTGATTTAATAAACTATAAACAACTGTAATATCCTTCCATTCGGCGATCATATCAATGTCAGTACTACAGCTACCAAGAATTAAGAAAGAAATAATAATACCCGGAAAACGAAAGTATCTGTTCATAGGCGCAAAAATAGGAATTTTATTTATTTTAAAGATATTTAAGTAGCAAGAATCGACATGAATATAATTATTTGTAGCTTTGTCTTGTATTTCATAACGTAAATAAAAAAATATGTTTACTTCAGGTTTTTCTTCAGTAAAAAAGATTACAACGCATGTTCTTCAGGAAATGAAACTTAGAGGAGAAAAAATTGCCATGTTGACCGGGTATGATTTTTCCATGGCCAAGATCCTTGATGATGCCGGGATTGATATTGTACTTGTTGGTGATTCAGCGTCAAATGTTATTGCAGGACACAAAACTACAATACCCATTACCCTGGACGAGATGATTTTCCTTGCTTCTTCGGTAATGAGAGCAGTTAACAGAGCACTTGTTGTTGTTGATATGCCCTTTGGAACCTATCAGGGAAATTCCAAAGAAGCATTAAATTCAGCTATCCGTATCATGAAAGAATCAGGCGTTGATGCTGTAAAAATAGAAGGAGGAAGAGAGGTGGCGGAATCAATCAACAGGATTTTGTCAGCCGGGATACCTGTTATGGGACACCTTGGGTTAATGCCTCAATCAATTCATAAATTTGGAACTTATATCGTCAGGGCCACAGAAAAAGGAGAAGCAGACCGGCTTATTAAAGATGCCCAAATCCTGGATGATACTGGTTGCTTCGCTGTTGTGCTTGAAAAAATTCCTTCAAAACTTGCAACTCAGGTTACAAAAAAAATAAAAATACCCACAATAGGAATCGGTGCCGGGTCAGAGGTTGACGGTCAGGTTCTGGTTTTATACGACATGCTTGGTATCACTCAGGATTTCTCACCACGCTTTCTTCGCCGGTATCATAATCTACAAGAGGAAATGAAGGGTTCAGTAATGTCGTATATCAATGATGTTAAAACCGTTAATTTTCCGAGTAAAAGAGAGCAGTATTGATTGTCAATTGTCGATTGTCGATTGTCGATTTTTATAAATTATGTCTCAGTTTATGAGTATTAAATCCCGAATCTTATACGAAGACAACCATATCTTAATTCTCAACAAACTTCCTTCTGAAATTGTACAAGGGGATAAAACAGGTGATGAACCATTGGTTGAGACGCTTAAAAGGTACCTGAAAGAAAAGTACAATAAACCCGGGAATGTATTCTTAGGAGTCGTACATCGCCTTGACAGGCCGGTGAGTGGGGCGGTTATATTTGCCAGGACCAGCAAAGCATTGAGTAGGTTAAATGAAATATTGCGTGAAGGGAAATTACAAAAAACTTACTGGGCAGTCGTAAAAAACAGACCGCCAAAAGAGGATGATCATCTTATTCATTACCTGACAAGAGATACTAAAAAAAATAAATCATTTGCTTTCAGCAGAGCAAAAGGCGAATCCAAAAAGGCGGAGTTAAAATAACGCTTGATCAAATCCAGCGACAACTTCTATCTCCTTGAAATTCAACTTCTAACAGGGCGGCACCATCAGATAAGGGCACAGCTGCAAGCTATAGGATGCCCGGTAAAAGGTGACCTGAAATATGGTTTTCCAAGAACGAATGAAGATGCCTCCATCCATCTGCATGCCAGAAAAATTGAATTTGTTCATCCGGTGAAAAAAAACCGTATTGAAATTACCGCAGAGCCTCCACTGAATGATCCCTTATGGAAGTATTTTAGTTAAATCCGATATTTGTGGTCCTTTTTTTATTTATTATATACATTTGCAAAATGAAGTTAAAATGGCTGAAATAATTATAATACATATTAAATCATCTAAGACATGAATAAAAAAGAAACTATGACCTCTCAACAATTGATGCAACTCGAAGATAAATACGGAGCGCATAACTATCACCCATTGCCAGTTGTTCTTTCGAGAGGTGAAGGACCATTTGTATGGGATGCAGAAGGCACACGTTATTATGATTTCCTTTCTGCTTATTCAGCTGTAAACCAAGGACACTGTCATCCCAGGATCGTTAATGCTATGATTGACCAGGCTTCAACGCTGACTCTCACATCCCGGGCTTTTTATAACGATACCCTGGGCCCTTATGAAAAATATATTACAGAATATTTCGGCTATGATAAAGTATTGCCCATGAACACCGGTGTCGAGGGGGATGAAACAGCAATCAAGCTATGCCGTAAATGGGCTTATGAAAAAAAAGGGGTCCCTGAAAATGAAGCAAAAATTATTGTTTGCGAAGGAAATTTCCATGGCAGAACGATTACGGTTATCTCTATCTCGACTGATCCGGATGCCAGGAATGGTTTTGGCCCCTATACTCCGGGTTTTGTAACTATTCCATATAATGATATCCCTGCGCTTGAAACTGCACTTGAAGATCCCAATGTGGCCGGTTTTTTGGTTGAGCCTATTCAGGGAGAGGCTGGTGTTTTTGTCCCTGATGAAGGATATATTTCCAACGCTTACAACCTTTGTAAAGAAAAAAATGTTCTTTTCATTGCTGATGAGGTGCAAACAGGCCTTGCCAGGACGGGAAAACTACTTGCCTGCGACCATGAAAACATAAAACCCGATATCCTAATACTTGGGAAAGCGCTTTCAGGAGGCGTCTATCCTATTTCTGCAGTGCTGGCCGATGATGAGGTCATGCTTACTATCCGGCCCGGGCAACATGGTTCCACTTTTGGTGGTAACCCTATTGCTGCGAAAATTGCTGTTGCCGCCCTTCAGGTTCTTAAAGATGAAGATCTTGCAAAAAAGGCTGACTACCTTGGCAATATCTTTCGTAAGGAAATGAAAAAGATGAATTCGGATTTGGTTACCACTGTTAGAGGTAAAGGACTCTTAAATGCCATTGTTATTAAACCTAAAAATGGCCGGGAAGCATGGGACGTTTGCGTTACGATGAAGGAAAATGGCGTATTGGCTAAGCCAACACATCAGCATATTATCAGATTCGCTCCTCCTTTGGTCATCACAGAAGAACAGATGATGGATGCGATTAAAAGAATAAAAGAATCGATCTAAAAATCTAGTATCAATTTAACATTTATCTGCCTGGGAGTAAGCCTGTTAGGAACTGGGTACTGCAAATTATTAATTGTCCTGACCCAGATATAAGAAACTGTATTAAGGTGCTGTAATAAGTTAAACACTTCAAGGCTGATCCACATAGCCTCAAAATGCCTAAAAGGATTTTTTGGCGAAAAGGAGGTGCCTTTCCCGATTAATTGTTTAGAAAACCCTACATCTACCCTCAGGTAAGGAGACGATTCAAATACATGCTTATACTTGGGTTGGTCAGGCGGGCCAAAAGGCAGGTTTGTTCCATACAAAAAAGATAAATGCATTCGGTAGGTGGGATTTTTGGGAAGGTAATCCTGGAAATACATTCCGAAATTTAACCGCTGGTCGGTTGGCCTTCTAATGTAACCAGGCTCAACAAGATTGCCATCTGCATCATAATAAAAATCATTTTCAATATCTTCCATGGTTTTAAGCAGAGAGAGGCTTGCCCAGGACTCAACACCTTTTACAAACTCACCGTTTACTTTCATGTCAAGGCCGGTAGCATAACCATGAGAAATATTTTCAGCATAATATATAATTCTGACATTATTAATTACATACGGTACCAGGTTATCAAGATGCTTATAATATGCTTCAGCAACAAACTTAAACGGCCTGCCCCATGCCAAAAAATTCCAATCCGCACCTGCAACGAAGTGTATCGACTTTTGTGCTTTCAAATCAGGATTGAGCTCCCCCTGAGGATTCCTCAACTCACGATAAAAAGGAGGCTGGTAATAATATCCAGTGGAAAATCTGAAAACAACATCTTTTTCCCAGGGCGGTTTATATGCAATCGTAAACCGGGGACTTACTAAAAACTGCCTGTTAAAATCCCAGTACTGCAATCTCACCCCTCCTGTAATCATTAGCCTGTTTGAGTCGGTATCGATCAATGACCAGCTATCCTGAATAAATGCAGTGTACCTATTAGTCGACATCTCGTTAGAGGCCTTAACAACATGGAATAATTCAAATGGATATTGTGGTTGAAGGCCGGGAACAGTGTAACCAATAGAATCAGGTGGGTGAGGAAGGGAATAATCAGCTGAATCAAGAAGATCCCACTCATTGATAACATCATTGATTATTTCACGTTGATATTTAATACTCCACTGAATGTAATGATCCCGTTTTCCTGCAGTACCTCTATGTTCAATATTGTAAACTGTAGCTTCCAGTTCATTACGCGCATGATTTAGGTTAGTTCCAACCCCAAGCACTTCTGTTGGCTGCCCGAATTCATCATCGCTCCAATCGGTTTCGAGCCTTGATATCCAGTATTGTCCCAGGATATCAAAGTTTTCTGTTTCAACTGTCCTGAATGCCGAAGTAATAAATTTCAGATCAATGGTATTTTTAAATTTATAGTTAAGTGTTAATCCTCCCAGGTAATTCATAAAACGATCCTGTTCACGTCCATCAAAATAGACTGTAAACTTATATGCCTCGTTTATTGCTCCAAAAGCGGTTTCACGTGTTTCTGGCTGCATCTTATATGAATTTCCGGCAAAATAACCCAAAAATGAAAGCTTAAGTTTGTCATTAAATTCGTATGTAACCAACCCTTGAACATCAGTAAACGACGGATTATATATGCCTTTGGTCTCCAGGCTCTTCAAAACATATTGATTGGATTTATAACGAACACCTAACAAGTAAGATAAGCGCTGATTTGGGATAGCACCTTCAACATGAAAATTAACACCAAGCAGGCTTGCAGAAAAGGATCCTGCAAACCGCGTTGGGCTTTTATACTTGATATCAAGCACAGATGACATTTTATCACCATATTTTGCATCAAATCCTCCGGCAGAAAACGAAATAGATGAAACAAGGTCCGAGTTAACAAAACTTAAACCTTCCTGTTGACTTGCCCGGATCAGGAAAGGGCGGTATATTTCAATATCATTAACATAAACCAGGTTTTCATCGTAATTACCACCTCTTACAGAATACTGTGAGCTCAATTCATTAGTAGCAGCCACACCGGGCATTGTTTTAATAAGGCTTTCCACAGAGCTTCCGGAAATGCTGGGAATAAATGTTGCCTCTTTAGGATCGATCCGTGAAAGAGTGGTGGATCGAACCTGTTTATCTTCCACAACAACATCAGGAAGTACAATAGTCGATACAGTCATTATTTTATTAAGTTCCACCCGGTCACCAGGAGAGAGCGTTAAAAGAGATTTCATCGAATGAAACCCGACGAAGGAAAAAACAACAGTGATTTGTTTATTTGCAGGAACGGTAATTTCAAATTTACCATTCTTATCTGTAATGCTCCCTCCGGAGTACCCCATAACGGAAATGTTGACGAGCTCAAGAGGCTTGTGCCTGGAATCGGTCACTTTACCATAGATGACAGCCGTTTCCTGACCCATAAGAATCATAGGAAAAAAGAGAATCAGGGTAAAAAAAGAAAATATCTTTATGAAGCGCATTTAGTAAGTATCGTAATTTCGTCTCTCGTCTTTAATCTGGTGATTGGGATTTATCTTATTGTCGTTTAAACTTTCCATCTTTCCATGCTTTGAAAAACTGAGCCCATGCAAATGGGTCAAGAATAGTCATAGGTTGAGTTTGACCAATGTAATAATTCTTATAGTTTTGCCAATACATATAATTTTTATAGTTCATACTCCCATCCATAGCCATACTTTCAGCCCTTTCTTTTATTTCAGCCCTTTCAAGGTTTTTTCTTGCTCTTTCAAGGTCGTCATCAGGCACCCTGAGGTTAACAAAAGCTTCCTTGAACTGATCTCTTGTTGGCCAGGGGTATATAACAGTTTCATCAAGCATTATCGTATCGGAAGTCATAGCTTTAATCAGCGAATATCTGTTCAGGCTGAGTGTATCAGGGATGATATAGGTTGATTTCTTATATCCAACAGCAGAAAACATAACCGTATCACATAGGTGGGCCACAAAAGAAAAATAGCCATAATAATCAGCTACAGTTCCCCACCGCGAATTTTTGATCACAATGTGCGTAAAAGGTACCGGCCTAAGGCTGTCGGCAGTCACAACGATACCTGAGAACTGAACCAAGTCCCCGTCTTGAGTGTTTTTATCTCTATGCTCAGACACCTGGGCAAAAAGCCATTGCGTAATAAACAAAAAAGCAAAAACAAGAAGTATGTTATGACGAGCGCCCATGGATACGCAAAGATATTCTATTATTCAATTTACTGTCAACTTTTAACGAATGTTAACACAATTTATTTTGGTAAAAAAATATATCACTCTGCTAAAAAAAATGCTGTTACTAAACAAGCAACAGCATCTTCAATTAAATATCGTTAAATACTCTTATTTCATATATCCTTTTTCCCTGGCTTCCTTCAAGCAGGCAGAAATGCCCTTTTTATTAATATTTCTAATCCCTGCAGCCGATACTTTCAGTGTAATCCATTTGTTTTCTTCAGGAATATAGAACTTTTTCGTCTGTAAATTTGGATAAAACCTTCTCCTTGTTTTTGAATGTGAGTGGGAAACACTGTTTCCCGTTATCATCTTTTTCCCGGTAATTTCGCAAATACGTGACATCGTTTTATGTTTATTATTTTTTTAAAAAGGAGTGCAAAGAACGGCAATATTTTTTATTTAAACAAACATCACCTGATTTTTTTCGCGAATAATCTCTTTCCTAACCATATCCAATGCCATAATAGCAGTCCGGCGTATATTCGTGAAGCGATGATTGCCAAATTGAAATTTCTCAGCAATTGTTTTTTGAGGCGTGGCTACGGCAATCCAAACTGTCCCAACAGGCTTTTCCGGGGTTCCACCATCAGGGCCTGCTATCCCAGAAGTTGAAACAGCATAATCGGTTTCAAATTTCTTTCTAACGCCTTCCGCCATTTGTTTAACGACCTTTTCGCTAACAGCACCTCCCTCAACGAGTGAGCTAAGCTTAACATTCAGCACTTTTTCTTTAACCGTATTAGAATATGGAATCACTGAACCTTTATACCATGTTGAGCTTCCCGGAATTGTTGTGATTATATGAGCAATATATCCTCCGGTGCAGCTCTCTGCCGTACTTATTGTTTGCTGATTATCTATTAATAAACTGGCAACCACTTGCTCCAGGGTTTCTTCATTAGTGCTGAAAATATATTCCGGAATTATTATTTTCAGCTTTTGAATCAGTTTACATAGAAGCTCTTCACTTTCGCTTGTACTCAAGCGTAGACGCACTATTCCGGGTTGTGGGAGATAGCCTAACTGTATACTTTCAGGAAGACTCTGTTCCCAGTTGGCAATTAAATCACTTAAATCTGTCTCCCCTATACCAACCGTGTGAACTGTTTTATGAAAAAAATTTCGATTGATACTTCTTTTACTGAGTTCCGGAATAATATATCGACTCATCATATCTTTCATCTCAAAAGGAACACCCGGCATAAAAATGAAAACAACCTCTCCCCTATTAAACCACATCCCGGCAGCTGAACCAATTTTATTATTAATCACATCACAATTTTCAGGAAGTTTTGCTTGTTCCTTATGATAACCGGTAACAGAAATTCCTCTTTCAGACATCATCTTTACAATATTTTCATACGTATCATGATGCAAGACAAGCTTCGTATTAAAATAGTCAGCAATTACCTCTTTGGTAATATCATCGGTCGTTGGTCCTAATCCGCCGGTAACTAATACAACATCTGATCTTCCTTCTGAGGCATGTAAAGCATTTTGAATTGCCTCTTTCAGATCAGGCACGCTTGTAATATTAGTCACCTCTATCCCAATATTATTAAGCTCTGCAGCAATCCAGGCTGAATTAGAGTCAACAACCTGGCCAATCATCAATTCATTACCTATGGTTATTATTTCGGCGGTCATTAATCAACAAATTAAATGGTTCAAAAGAGTGCGCAAAATTACAAAATACTTTTGAGCCATATGCTTTTAGGTTGTAAATCAAATTTTTGTGCTTATTCCATCGATTTTTCCTAAATTTGCATTTTTTTGAAAAAAAGACGGTTGACGGTTGACGGTTGACGGTTGACGGTTGACGGTTGACGGTTGACGGTTGACGGT
>CBDUSM010000012.1:0-11199 GCA_965369825.1 uncultured Bacteroidales bacterium | reverse complement strand
CCCAAACCCTGTTAACTTTGTTTTTCATGGTGGATCCGGATCTCCTCAGGAGAAAATACGTGAAGCTATTTCATATGGTGTAATTAAAATGAACATCGACACAGATACGCAGTGGGCGTTTTGGGCCGGTGTTAAAGGTTACTATGAAAAAAACCATGATTACCTGCAAGGCCAGATAGGCAATCCTGATGGAGATGACAAACCAAATAAAAAGTACTATGATCCACGGAAATGGCTACGCGCAGGTGAAATTTCATTGGTTAACCGCTTAAAGGAAGCGTTCGAAGATCTTAATGCTGTTAATCGGAATTAGTTTAAAGTTTGAACTATCGCGAAAGCGTCCGAATATACTCTTTTGCATGAACACTGAGAACCGGAATCGGTGAGTGATTGATCATCTGTTGAGCGTAGGGCCCTAGCCATAAATTAGCTGTTTTCTTCTCCTGTTCTGTCATGATGGAAATGAGATTAGCCTCAATGCCGGTTGCATACTCAATGGTGTTATCGGTAATATTATCAACCTCGATAACCTCATGATTGTACGCTATTTCATTCTCCTGAAGGTATTCGATTACCTGTTCGGAATATTTATCCACCCGGTCCCTAACTGCCTGTACATGCGTTGAATACAAAGATAGGATGTATATTTTTGCATCAAAATATTTTGCTATCAACGAAGTAAATGGTACCTTCTGCCGTGTTTCTGTTGTGCTGTCGATAGGTAAAACTATTTTAGTCAGGTTCCGGTCGATTTTTATACCTCCTCTGATAGTTATGGTGGGGCAAGCAGAGGCAGAAACAAGTTTTTGGGCATTGCTTCCAATCCAAAACTCCTCAAAGCCTGATGAACCATGAGTACCAGCTACGACAAGGAAAGCATCATCTTCTTTCACCTGTTTGATTACCTCCCGGTAAACCCTACCCGTTCTAATATTGTATTCAATGTTATTGTTTTTAAGTTTCGGCTGGTATGTGCTGATCATTTCTTCAAATCTACTCCTTGCATCTGCAGTTGCTTCTTCCGGGTCTTTAAGTGCCACCGATTTCTCCTGAACAGCCTTGTTAACAAAAACCATTTTTATGTTTGATTTAGATTTTTGGGCAAGTGAAAAAGCATGTTCAAATGCATTAATTGAACAATCTGAAAAATCAACGGCAACGACAATTACTTTTTTCATTTGATTACCTTCCTATTTAAAATCAGTTAACATCCAACAGGTTTATTTCATCTTTTATTACAAAAGCATTGGGGTAGTCTGCTTTAATCATCGTAAGAAATCCTTCTGCTTCCATGCGTGAACGAAAAGCACCAACCCTAACGCGATAATATGGTTCACTAAAAGTAACAGAAACGTAATAATCAGAATATTTCTCGATAAAATTATCCCTTGCATCATAAGCATTATGCTTAGAATTATTCCCTGCATCAAAAAAAATCTGAATCTTATAGCCTTCAATTGTTTTGAATTGCTTATTTAAAAAAATATGCTTTTCAATCAGTGTATCAATTCGGTTGTCCTGAATAATCTCAAGTTGTCCTGATAAGCTATGAGTTTCCTGAGCACTTAATACTATTCCACAAACAAAAAAGAAAAAGACAGCTGTTGCAAAAATAATCCTTAACATAAAATGTTAACGTTTCTCGAAGGTCCATATTTCATTCGGATGAATACTTAATACAGGTATTGGCGAATTATTTACCATCTGACTTGCATATTCGCCTAATAATATATTTGCCTCGGTGGTTTCCTGTTCTGTCATAATAGAGATCAACTCTGCATCGATCCGGCTGGCATAGTTAAGTGTACATTGGGTCACATTTTCAGCCATCATTGACTCCAGAATGCAATTTATCTTCAGCTTTTCCATCAACACTTTTGCTTCATTAGCTGCTATATCAACTTTATTTCTTATCGCTTTAATTACTGTAGAATACAAAGCAAGAATGTGAACTTCCGAATCGAACGACTTAGCTACCCTGGCAATATAAGGGACTTTCTGGATTGTATTCCTTGTATTATCAATAGGGATTATAATTTTTTGAATTTTTTTAGTTAAATCAAAGTTATGTCTAACAGTAATAACAGGACAAGGCGCATTAATAACGATCCTGTAGGCATTGCTACCAATCCAAAACTCTTCAAACCCAGTAACGCCATGAGTTCCGGCAACAATTAAATCTGCTTTGTATCGCTTGGCTTGCTGGGCAATCTCAAAGTAAACCTTGCCCTTTTTTAGTTTATACCTTAGCTTCCCGTGTACTAAACGACCCTTGAGCTGTTCATGTAATTCCTCAAAATTTCGTTTTGATTCCTCTCTGATCTCACAACCACCATCTGAAAAAATCGACTCGTTAGAGGTTTGATTATCAACCCAAACCATCATCACATCAGCTTTAGTGCTGTTTGCTATATTGATAGCATAGTCAAGGGCATGTAAAGATGTCTTTGAAAAATCAATTGCTACAACTATTAGGGTCATGATCACATGTTCTGAAAAGATTTTTTGTAAAAATAGCAATTTTCTTTCAAATAACTAAATGCCCGACAATTTTCTTTTTTGCTTAGATTGATAAAAAAATTCATGTTCGTTTCAGGCAATGTGTATATTTGCTTCATAATTTATTTATATGTTGTTATTCCGGTTATTTTCCCGCTATCCGGATACCATAATTATATCATTACTTTATGAACGAGAATCTTGATGCAACCGGCGAACATTTAACAAAAGATGAACTGGAACTTGAGATGGTATTACGTCCATCTGATTTTATTAATTTTTCAGGACAACCAAAGGTTGTGGAGAACCTAAAAATATTCGTTGCAGCCGCCAATCAACGTAACGAAGCATTGGATCATGTATTACTTCATGGCCCTCCAGGGCTCGGTAAAACGACGTTATCATACATTATAGCAAATGAGCTTGGTGCAAATATAAAAGTCTCTTCAGGGCCGGTGCTGGATAAACCAGGTGATCTGGCCGGGCTCTTAACCAGTTTAGAGGAACGGGATGTGCTTTTCATTGACGAAATACACCGGTTAAGCCATATTATTGAAGAATACCTCTATTCAGCCATGGAAGATTATAAAATCGATATAATGATTGATTCAGGGCCAAATGCACGAAGTGTACAGATAAAACTAAACCCCTTTACGCTTATCGGCGCCACCACAAGATCGGGTATGCTCACAGCCCCCTTAAGGTCAAGGTTTGGAATTAACTCACGTTTATCGTACTATAATGCACAAACTTTGGAAAAAATTATCCGCCGATCAGGTAAAATTCTTCAAGTAGATGTAAAACCGGATGCTGTTTCGGAAATTGCGCGAAGAAGCAGGGGGACACCCCGAATTGCAAACCTATTGCTCAGAAGAGTTAGGGATTTTGCCCAAATTAAAGGAGATGGGACCATTGATATTGAAATATCCAAATATGCTTTAAATGCACTTAACGTTGATAAAAACGGGCTCGACGAAATGGATAATAAAATCTTATCAACAATCATCGATAAATTTAAGGGGGGGCCTGTGGGCCTTTCAACTATTGCAACTTCTGTTAGTGAAGAAACCGAAACCATTGAAGAGGTTTATGAACCATTTCTGATAAAGGAAGGGTTCCTTGTCCGTACGCCAAGAGGAAGGCAGGTTACGCAACGTGCTTATGAACACCTTGGTAGAATACCATCACCTGAACAAAAAAATCTTTTTGGTTAATAATGAACAAGGAATGATGGAATAATGGAATATTCCAATATTTTTCATCATGAATAAAAAATAAATACCAACCCATTGGGGATTTATCAAGTACTGTTCTAATGAACGGATATAAAAAAAAAGAATTAACATCCTTTATCAAATCTTCAGCATTTAATTTGGGGTTTTCTTTTTGTGGAATCTCGAAAGTGAGAGAACTTGATGAGGCATCCTCCAGGCTAAAAGAGTGGTTGAAGGGAAAAATGCATGGAAAAATGCATTACATGGAGAATCACCTGGATAAAAGATCAAACCCTTTTTTACTGGTCGAAAACGCCAAATCAGTTATTTCTGTGCTTTATAATTACTACCCTGCCAACCCACTACCTTCACAAAACCATTATAGGATTTCAAAATACGCTTACGGCACTGATTATCACCATATTATTAAAGACAAACTAAAACAAGTCATTGAACAACTACGATCAGAAACAGGCCATTTGGAAGCAAGAGCCTTTGTTGATAGTGCTCCGGTGCTTGAAAAAGCCTGGGCTCAAAATGCAGGCCTGGGTTGGATTGGTAAAAACAGCTGTCTGATAAACCGAAAAAAAGGATCATTTTTCTTTATCGGGGAAATAATCACAGATCTGGATCTTGAATACGACTCTCCGGAAAAAGATCGATGCGGTAGCTGTCAGCTTTGCGTTGAGGCATGCCCGACCCATGCCATTGTTGAACCCTATGTGGTTGATGCAACAAAATGCATCTCGTACCTGACGATCGAAAACAGAGATGAATTACCTGAAAAATATAAAAACGAGTTTGAAAATTGGATATTCGGATGTGATATTTGCCAGGATGTTTGCCCATGGAATCGATTTTCTGAACCACACAAGGAGAAAAAATTTTGTTTTTCACCGGAGCTGGTTTCAATGACTAAAACGAAATGGGAAAAATTAGCAATAAAGGAGTTTAACATAATTTTTAATAAATCGGCCGTCAAAAGAGCAAAATTCAGAGGATTGAAAAGAAACATTGATTTTTTGAAAAAGGGTTAATTCCTGGCAAAAAAAATTGTAATTTTACCATGAATGAAAGTACCTGTTAAACAAATAACTCTATTCCTTTTTTTTATTGCATTCGTTACCTTTATAGCAGCACAGGGGTCATTTAAATTCAATGTTGGGCCTCCACTTGAATACCCTTCCAATAATATAATAACTTCTTTGTTCGCTGAAGACTCAAGCCATTATTATATTTTACGGCTTGGTAACAAGGATTGTTTTGATTGTAAAAGTGGCAACGTCGATGCTTATTTCGAAAAATTTGATAAAAACTTACAACATGCTGAATCTATTCCTATTAAGATTGATCCATCTCACCAGTTGAGGAAACCCCTTCCCAAAAAAATTTTTCTGATAAATAATCATATCTATGTCTTTGCTGATGAAATTTTTTATGCGACAAAATCGAGCCAATGCTATTTGTTTATGTTCGATATGAACGGCCAGTTAGTTAAAGATCCACTGTTATTAGGAGAAATCAGGAATATCAAGATCCCGTCAAATAATAAATATGAATCAGAACCGAATTATTTTTTTTCACTTTCATTGTATGAAATCAATTCTTCTTCACAGTTTTTATATACCCAGTCATTTCCTCCGGATGGAAGCGATAAAACAACCATTAACATAAAGGTATTTAACACTGATTTCACCAGTGTATGGGAAAAACAACTTTCTCTTCCATCCCCACGTGATTACACAGAGTTTTCGCAAATTATCCTTAACGGAGAGGAGGTGTTTTTTATTTTATCATTCCATCCCCCTTTAACAGATAAAAAATATGATCTGGTAACCTATAACAACATCACCGACCACCTTGCCTACTATGATTTTAGCTTTGAAGATAAAAAAATCGAAAAAATAAATGTAAGGGTACTTGATTCAGAAGTAATTTGCATTGACGGCCTTTTCAGCAAATCCGAAGAAGATAACCTGGTTAGCGGAATGTTTTTTTTCCTTTTTGACAAAAAAAGTCAAACCATGAATGTTAGTGGTTCTTCACTTATTCAAACAGGACAATTCAAAACCATTGATAAAAAGGATTTGAAGGATTTACATACTGAAAAGATTTATCAGCGACCAAATGGGGATGTTGTTTATCATCTATAATGATTCACAAAAAAACCTACATGTTCATGATCCGGATCGCATAAAAAAAATGGGGGATAAATTTGTTCTTACCGTTGCCATGGTTGACCTGGAAACTGGCGAATATTCCAAACGTTTATTGACGCAAACTGAGAATCGAAAAGATGCTTTTGTGTTTAAGAAAGCCTACACGTATTACACAGGGAAAAACAGTTTAATAATGGTAGATTATAAAAATGGTTTACGGCTCGCAAAAATTACTTTTTAATGTTCCTGAGCGTGTAATGAAACGTAAAGGAAAGAACTTCATTGTATTCTCCTTTCCTAAGAAAATAATTATCTCCGGATGAATTATCCCTAACGGGAAAAAACAGGGTATTGGAATACCGGATATTAAATTGCAACTTCTCAGAAATCCTGTAATAAAGGCCTAGGTTAAGACTAAAATCCAATGGGTTAAATGGCTGCTCCAATATCCAACCGTCAGCTTCTTCGTATGAGTGAATCAAGTATCCAAGTGATGGGCCGGCTTCAAGTGTAAACTCTTTTATGTCATATTTATAATAACAATGAACTTCTGCGTAATGTAACCGAAGGATATAGCTACGAAGATTAACAGAATCAGGATTTTCTCGGCTACCCTTCTGAACATAATCGAACTCAAGCTGAAGTGAAGAGTTCTCAGAAACATACAGGTTTGTAAATAGCCCCAGATACAATCCCGCTTTACTTGGCCCGGTAACAAAATCGCCTGATATTTCACTTGTACTGAGGCCGGCAATAAATCCGGCATTGAACTCCTGTCCATAAACTGTTTGTATGGATAAAAAACATAAAATGAAATAAAATAAAAGATGTTTCATTGAAATTCTAAATTTTGAATAAAAATAACAAATATATTTGTACCAGTTTCGTGTAATCTGAATTTTTCATCTATTTTATTCGCATTACATAAAATAATTGTGGACTACAATGTAGAAACCTAAAAAAAATCAAAGATGAACACAGAAAACTTCAAGGTAATGATTGTGGATGACGAGAAAGATGTGCTGGAATTTCTTGGATACAATCTGAGAAAAGAAGGATACCAGGTTTTCAGTGCAAGGAATGGAATAGAGGCTGTTGAACTGGCAAAAAAAATCATTCCTCACTTAATCATTATGGATGTTATGATGCCTGTAAAGGATGGTGTTGAGGCATGCCATGAGATCAGGCAATTCCCACATTTGACCGACACCATTGTTCTTTTCCTCACTGCGAGAGGGGAAGATTATTCACAAATTGCAGGCTTTGAAGCGGGAGGAGACGATTATGTAACAAAACCCATTAAACCAAAGGTGTTGGTAAGTAGAGTAAAAGCGCTTCTGCGGCGATATAAAAATTCTGAATCAAGTTCCGGGTTGATTAAGTTAAATGAAATTACCATCGACAAAGAAAAATATGTTGTAATTAAAGAGGGTAAAGAAATAACATTACCAAAAAAGGAGTTTGAACTGCTGATGCTCCTGGGATCGAAACCGGATAGAGTATTTACCAGAGAACAGATACTTTCCAGTGTCTGGGGGAATGATGTGGTTGTAGGAGGAAGAACTATTGATGTCCATATCAGAAAAATAAGGGAAAAGCTAGAAATAAAAAATATTAAAACCATCAAAGGAGTTGGTTACAAATACCAGACTTCATGAAAAAATCAACAGTTAAAAAGCTTGAATCATACAGGCGTGACTATATTGGAAATGTGTATCATGAATTAAAAACCCCTATTTTTAATATTCAGGGATATGTTTTAACCTTACTTGACGGAGGACTGGAGGATCCTTCCATAAACAGGGAATATCTGTTACGGACAGAAAAAAGCATCAACCGTTTGATCGAGATCATTGAAGACCTGGAATCTATTTCCCGTCTTGAATCAGATGTAGTAACGCTCAACCTTGAGAAATTTAACATTTTCACACTGGTCAAGGATGTTATTGAACTTCATGTGGTTAAAGCGAAAAAGCGAAAGAATCGTATTTTTTTTGATGATATAAACGATACCCGGGTCTTTGTTTCTGCCGACAAGGAAAAGATACATCAGGTTCTGTCCAACCTAATAGATAACGCTATTAAATATGGTAAACAGAGAGATGGAGAAACCAAGATAAGTTTTCTTGATATGGGTGAAAATATTCTGGTCGAGATCACGGATAATGGGATGGGCGTGGAGAGAAAAAATATACCTCGCCTTTGTGAACGTTTTTATCGAACCAATGAAGGTCGTTCACGTGATCAGAATGGAACTGGATTAGGGCTGTCAATTGTTAAACATATCATCGATGCCCACGATCAATCACTTAATATTCGAAGCAATTTAGGAGAAGGGACTACTATTACCTTTACCCTGAAAAAAGCTGATTAATGCTATCTCTTTCGTTCTATGGTGAACCTAATGAGCTCCTCTAGTGACTTTTTTGCCTCACTTTCGGGGAAAGCCGACAAAATATCAATTGCTTGTCGTTGATACTCCATCATTTTTTTTACAGCATAATCAATGCCACCACTTATTTTTACTTGCTCAACCAATTTTTTTATTTTTTCCTGGTCATTGCGGTTGTATTTGATCAAATAAATAATTTTTTGTCGTTGCAAATAATCTAACTCCCCAAGCATATAGATTAGTGGCAATGTCATTTTTTTCTCCTTGATATCCAAACCTTTAGGTTTTCCAGTTTGGCTATTCATATCAAAATCCATCAGGTCATCTTTTATCTGAAAAGCAATGCCTATTGCCTGGCCACACGTATGCATCTGCCTTACCATTTGCTGATCAGCTCCGGCAGAAGCAGCCCCAATTGCGCAGCAGGAGGCAATGAGAGAAGCTGTTTTTTTGCGAATGATCTCAAAATATACATCTTCAGAAACATCTAATTTTCTGGCTTTTTCAAGTTGCAGTAGTTCACCTTCACTCATTTCCCGTGTAGCCTCTGAAACAATCCTGAGGAGATTAAATTCGTTGTTTTCGATAGCAATCAGCAGGCCTTTTGACAAGAGGTAATCACCTGCCAGCACGGCAATCTTATTTTTCCACAATGCGTTAACAGAAAACAGGCCCCTTCTATGAAACGATTCATCAACCACGTCGTCATGCACCAGGGTAGCAGTATGCAGTAATTCGATCAATGAGGCGGCGGTAAAAGATGATTCGGTAGTTCCACCGCAAATTTCGGCACTTAAAAAAACAAAGAGAGGCCTGATCTGCTTTCCTTTCCGCTTTAGGATATACCTTGTAATTATATTCAGCAACGGAACCTTGCTTTTCATAGCCACCCTGAACTTACTATTAAATTCTTTAAGGTGTTGTTCAACCGGTTTACTGATTTCTTTTAGGGAGGGCATATAATTTGGTTAACTGTGAAAAACCGACATAAATTTCTTCATGCAAATATACAAAAACAGGATAAAGAAATTAACAGGGAATATTTTTCCTGATTCAAGGTTCCGTTCTCTATTTTTTTTATACCTTTGAGATATGCATGATTATCCTCCGAAAATTCTTGTAGCTTTTGGGGAAACCATTAGTGGAAATGAGAAGATATTTGACTGGCTGCTTAATAACGGTTATCCTGAGTTGGCTGCTTTATCGAAAGCTATTCGTGGCAGTGAAGATGCTTCGAAGTGGCTACTAACACACGGTTACCCTCATTTAGCCGCTCTCGACAACGCCATCGATAACAAGGTCAAAGCTCAAACGTGGTTAGTGAAACATGACTATAAGTTACTGGCCATATTTGCAGATGCATGCAATGAAAAAAAAGAAGCATTTGCCTGGCTTCGTGAGAGGAACTTAATTATCTTTATCGTTATTGCCAGGAAAATTATTGCTTTTCGCAATAATCAGACATTTAATCATCACAAATTACATTTTTGATTGTTACCCTGTTATTCACATTTGGAATACCCACAGCTCGAACAGGAGAGGCATCCCTCTTTGTAGACCAGGCCATTTTTATCGCCACAGTGCGGACATTTCTTTTCTTTGGCAGCAGATGTCCCATCAGGGATAAACTTTTTAAGCGTTCTGATCACCCCATTCTTCCATGTATTGATTGAATCACTATCCAATCCAAGATTTGAGACCAAATCAACAACATAGGGTAATGGCATACCATGACGAAGAATCCCGGATATGAGCTTGGCATAATTCCAGTATTCTTTATTAAATTGCCTGGATAAGCCTTCAAAAATCATTTTATACCCTTCCTTATCCTCAAACTGAAAATCATACCTTCCTCTATTTTGATTTTCATTTTTAACCCGCACAACGCTTCCCCTGGTAACCCAGTTAGGAAGAAAGAAACCATCAGCTTTTCCGGTGAATATTTCATACGGACGGCCATTTAGGAGTCCGACGACAGCAACCCATTTTTCATAATCATTTTGAAAACGAACAACCTCAGCATCTAATCTTTTGGGTCGCGTGGGTGCAGTGGTCTCTTTAAATTCATTGTCATCATTTTTTTTATCGTCATTTGCAATGAGAACACCAGCCCGGGATCCTTCGCGGTAGATTGTCATGCCCTTACAGCCCGACTCCCATGCTGTTTGGTAGATATCACTAATCTGTTTTTCAGAGATATTATTTGGTACATTCACTGTTACACTGATCGAATGATCAACCCATTTTTGGATTGCTCCCTGCATACGGACTTTGTTAATCCAATTTATATCATTGGCAGTTGCTTTGTGATAAGGCGATTTAACAATTAATTTTTTTATCTCCTCATCATTCATTTTCAAAACTTCTTCCTTATTGTACCCGTTTATCTCCACCCAGGATAAGAATTTGTGATGAAATACCCGGTGCTCTTCCCACGAATCCCCAATATCATCGACAAAATCAATTCGCACTGATTTATCATTCGGGTTTACTTTTCTTCTCCTTATATAACTCACCTGGAAGACAGGTTCGATTCCTGAGGATGTTTGTGTACAAATACTAACGCTTCCAGTTGGGGCAATGGTAAGCATGGCAATATTACGCCGCCCATACTTCTCCATATTTTCATACACCATTGGAGCTGCTTTTTTTAGTCGATCGATGAAAGGGTTATTCCGCTCTCTTTCAATATCAAAAATTTCGAATGCTCCTCTTTGCCGGGCCAGTTCAACTGACGATCTATAAACTTCAATTGCCAGAAGTTTATGAACCTCAACTGAAAAATTAATAGCATTTTCAGATCCATATTGTGTTCCGAGTGCTGTGAGCATATCGCCTTCTGCTGTAATTCCTATACCGGTTCGTCTTCCCTGGATACTTTTCTTCCTGATATTACTCCAAAGATTCTTTTCCGTATTTTTTATTTCATCATCTT